>CAZEPH010000313.1:0-3829 GCA_964514075.1 uncultured bacterium
CACAACGGGCTCGGGCTTCATGATCATCCCGACGCCCCCGCCATACGGGTAGTCGTCGGTCGTGCGATGCTTGTCGCTCGTGAAGTCGCGCGGGTCCACCACGCGCACGTCCAGCTGCTGCTGCTCTCGCGCGATCCGCAGCACGCCCCACTCGAGCGCGCCCTCGATGAAGCGCGGGAAGATCGTCACGACGTGCGCGATCATTCCGCGTCCGCGGCCGGCAAGAGCCCCGGCAGACTGCGCACCACCATCACGCCCTCGGCGAGATCGATGCGCTCGATCGCGTCGGGGATCGCAGGGATGAGCACTTCCCCTAGCGGTCCATCGATCACGTACACGTCGTTCGCTCCGGGCTGCATCACTTCGGTGACCACACCGAGGTCGCGCCCATCGTCGGCCCGCACGCGCAGGCCTTCGATTTGGTGTACGTAGTACTGGCCCTTCGGCAGCGGCGGCGCCGATTCAGCGGGCACCGTCAGGGCCATCCCCACCAGCGACTGCGCGAAGGTGCGATCGTCGAATTCCTCGAACTGCACGAGCCTCGCGCCGTGTCCGGGCCCCGGCCGCACGCGCCGCACCGTGTAGGTCCGCACGTCCCCGTTCCGCAGCACGCAGCGCACCGCACGCAGCGTGTCGAGACGGTGCGGCACGTCGCTCACCACGTCCACGACGACCTCGCCGTTCGTCCCGTGCGCGCGCCGCACGCGCGCCACTTCGAGATACGCGGGTTCCAGCGTTCGCTAGTCCACGATGTCCAGCACCGCGTGCACGCCGTTGCGGTCGCCCGCGGCGGACACCAGCGCGCGAATCGCGCGCGCCATGCGTCCGTTCTTGCCGATCACCTTGCCCATGTCGTCCGGGTGCACGTGCAGCTCGTAGACGACTTGATCGCCCTCATCGAACTCCTGCACGTCCACCTCGTCGGGTGCGTCGACGAGACCGCGCGCGATGAACTCGATGAGCTCGCGCAGATGCGCCTCGGCCACGCCTTACGACTCGACGACGGGTTGCGCGGCGTCGGTGTCCGCCGCGACCGGCGCATCCGCCGCCACCGTCGCGTGCGCCGCGGCCTTCTGCGCTTCCTGCGCCGCGACTTCCGCCGCGTGTGCCGCGGCCTTCTCCGCCTTCTCGGCGAGCGCGCGGTCCAGTGCTTCCTGGGTCAACGCGCCGCTCTTCTTGAGTAGTACGCGTGCCTTGTCGCTCGGCCGTGCGCCCACGCCGATCCAATACTGCGCGCGGTCGGCCTTGACCTTGATCGTCGCGGGGTTCGTGAGCGGGTCATAGTACCCGATCATCTCGATGAACCGGCCGTCGCGCGGGCTCCGCGATTCGGTGACGACCATCCGCCAGAAATCGCGGTGCTTGGCGCCTTGCCGCGCCAGTCGAATCACAACAGACACGCATCCTCCTTCACGACTACATGCGCCCGCCCAGCAGGCGGGCCATCTTGCGCCCGCGGCCACCAGGACCGGAGAGCGCACGCATCATCTTCGACATCTGTTCGAAATCGCGCAGAAGGCGATTCACGTCCTGCACGGTGGTGCCGCTGCCGCGCGCGATCCGCTTGCGACGGCTGCCGTCGATGATCGCCGGCTTCCGCCGTTCCTGCGGCGTCATCGACGAGATGATCGCCTCGACGCGCCCGATCTGCGCGTTGTCGACGTCCGCACCGGTCTTCTTCATCGCGGCGCCCATGCCCGGGATCATGCCGAGCAGTTCGTCGAGCGGTCCCATCTTCTTCACCTCGCGCAGTTGCCCGAGAAAATCCTCGAGCGTGAACTGCGACTTGCGCAGTTTCTTCTCCAGCTCCGCGGCGCGCTCCGCGTCGACCGCGTTCTGCGCGCGTTCGACCAGCGTCACCACGTCACCCATCCCGAGGATGCGGCTCGCGAGCCGGTCCGGGTGGAACACCTCGATCTGTTCGAGACGCTCGCCCGTGCTCAGGAACTTGATCGGACGCCCCGTGACCTGCCGTACCGAGAGCGCCGCCCCGCCGCGCGCGTCGCCGTCCATCTTCGTGAGGACGATGCCGTCCGTCCCGATTTGCTGATGGAACGTCTCCGCGACCTGCACCGCGTCCTGCCCGATCATGCCGTCGACGACGAGCAGCACCTCGTGCGGCGGCACCGCCTTTCTGAGACGAGCGAGTTGCTGCATCATCTCGTCGTCGATGTGCAAACGGCCCGCAGTGTCGACGATCAGGTAATCGCGGCCGCTCTTGCGTGCCGCGGTCACCGCGGCCTCGACGCCGGGCACCGGGTCCGTCGCGCCCGGCTCGGGCCGTACGACGGGAACCCCCGCTTGCTCGCCGAGTATCGCGAGCTGCTCGATCGCCGCCGGACGTTGCAGGTCTGCCGCGGCGAGCATCGGGTGCTTGCCCTGGTGCGTGAGCCACACCGCGAGCTTGCCGCTCAGCGTCGTTTTCCCGCTGCCCTGCAGTCCCACGACGAAGATGACCGTGGGCGGCTTCGGACTGTGCGCGAGGCTCGTGGCGCCGCCGCCGAGCAACTGCACCATCTCGTCGTGCACGATCCCGACGACCTGCTGCCCCGGGCTGATGCTCGAGAGCACCTCCTGCCCGATCGCGCGCGCCTCGACGCGCGCCACGAAATCCTTCGCGACCTTGAAGTTGACGTCAGCCTCGAGGAGCGCGCGGCGTACATCGCGCATGCTCTCTCGGATGTTCTCTTCGGTCAGCTTCCCGCGCCCGCGGAGGCGCGCAAAGATGCCGTCGAGTTTGCCGGTGAGATCGTCGAACACGAGCCTGGTCCGCCTTCTAGTCGCTGAACACGGGAAGGTAGCAGGGGGCGGCTGGGGGCCGCAAGGCGGAAGTTCGCGCGGCCACGCCGCCGGTCAGTTGCCGTGGCGCCGGGGGGCGGCTCCCGGTGAGGCGACCACATGCACAGCGCCGAAGGGAGCGCTGCCGCTCCCTCCGGCGCAGTTCCTTGCTGGAGCGTCTAGTTGCGGTAGATCGCCTTGATCCCACCCCACGTCGTTGGCTCGGCCGACGTGCACATCGTTAGGTCGATCGACACATTGAGGCCCGCGAACTCGCCGCTATCGGAGTCGGCAGTGGGAACGAACACGAACGTGATGAGCGTACCGGCGAACACGGCGATGTTCTGCACCGCGCCGGAGCCGCCGGAGCCGTTCGACCACAGGTACGGGTTGCCGCGGTTGTACGCGTCGCCCGTGTGCACCGTGCCGTCGCTCACGAACGCGCCGTTCACCCACATCGTCCAGTACACGCTGCGGCCCAAGTCACGGCCCATCCAGATGCCACCGTTCACCGAGACGTTCCCGCACTCGGGGCTGCACCATGTGAGACGCGCGGGACCGGGTGTGTCGCCGTTCGGCGAATCGCCCGTGCGTACCACGACGTCGCCCGCGAGCCAGTCGTGCGTGAACGTCTCGGTCCCGACGCTCTTGAAGAACGCGGGGACGCGGTCGGCACCGTCTTCGGAATTCGCCCACGCCGGCTGCGCGGTGCTCCAACCACCCGTCACGCGCTGCCACCAGTCGACATGCGGGAGGGCCACCGGACCCTCGTTGTAGAACCACGCACCGTTGGGGTTGGAGGCGTCGCTCCAGTCCGTGGCGAGGTCGAAGGTGACGGCAGAGGCAGCCGCCGGAAGGATAAGCAAAGCGAGGACGGACAAAGCGTGACGCCTCGTGCGCATGATGGGAATCTCCTTATTTGCTCTGACGATGATTCAACTCACTCATTCCGAGTATCGGTCGGACGTGTGGGGAATGCAGTCCGGTGAGCAGGCGCGACCACTGCGTGCGAACACCCGTGTTTCTCACGAGGCGAATACGACGGATTGTC
>CAZEPH010000314.1:0-3768 GCA_964514075.1 uncultured bacterium
TCATGTTCTTCACGTAGTCCGCGTGCCCCGGGCAGTCCACGTGCGCGTAGTGCCGGTTCGCCGACTCGTACTCCACGTGCGCCGTCGCAATCGTGATCCCCCGCGCCTTCTCTTCCGGCGCGTTGTCGATCGAGTCGAACGCCCGCGCTTGCGCCAGGCCCTTCGCCGCCGACACCATCGTGATCGCCGCCGTCAGCGTCGTCTTCCCGTGATCGATGTGCCCGATCGTCCCCACGTTCACGTGGGTCTTCGTCCGGACAAACTTCTGCTTCGCCATGTCACTCTCCTCATTGTTTCGAAGGGGCGATGCGGTGCACGCGTGCTGCGTGTGTGCGTGAGTGCGCACGCGCAGACAGACTGGTGGCGTGAAGAAAGTCGGATGGTCGACTGCTGACAGAAGGCTGGCGCCGCGTCTGGAACGTCCCGACACAGACTCTCTCGCGTGCCTACAACTGCACGGGAGTCCCGCGATGGTTCTCGCGCTGTTCGGTCTTCGCTGTGACCGCAAGCCGCGAGAGGACGTACTGCCCGCTTCTGGTCGTGGCGCGCGCGTCATTAGATAAAGTGCCGTGCATCGGTGCGCGCTGCGCTGCGACCCGTGTGCTGCTGCCTTGATCAGGTCATCGACCCCGGCGTCCCGGCCTCCCGGTCAGGCCCATCACGCTCAGGATCTTGGTGCTCCACCCGTGTGCGGCTCTGGTTCGCCGCCGCCCTCACCACCCGCCGGGATGCCCCTTGGTATTGGGGCAGGGGGAGGAAAGTACCTGGGCTTCGCGGTGGGGGTCAAGGGTTTTCTCCGCGGCGGGCGTTGACCTTGGCACCGCAAACGCGGGGCCGCGGCGCCCGGTCGCGGAGGGGGCGTGCGACCTCGGTCGTCGCGCCACCGCAAGACACCTCTTGTCGCCGGGCCGCGCCGCCGATCTAATGCTGCGAGCGCGCGCTGGGTGGCGGATCGCCATCCGCGCGGCCACCCCCGAGAAAGGAGTCCGTCCGATGAAGCGCGTCAGGATCTCCGTCGTCCTCGCCGCCGCCCTCGTCGCCGTCGCGTCAGGATGTGGCGACGATGCAGCGGTCAACCCGCAGTTCAACGACCCCGATCCCACTGAACCGACGGCCGGAACGTGGAACACCTACGTCCTCGCCGACGGCTCGTCGCTCCGCCCCCCCGCGCCGCCGGTCGCCGGCAGTGCGACGTTCACGGCCGACGTGACCGAGCAGGTGCAGCTCTCCGCCGCGCGTGACGCCGGCGCGCAGGCCAACATCGACTACTGGGACGGCGGCACGGCACGGCGCTGGAATGAGTACCAGCGGTACTTGATCAAGAAGCGGTCTATGAACCCGCCGCGCGCCTCACGCGGGCTCGCCCTCGTGTCGGTTGCGATGTACGACGCGATGGTCGCGGCCTGGGACGCGAAATATACATACTCTCTCGCGCACCCTGCGCAGATCGATTCGCGCATCACGGTGTACGGCGCCGTCGACAAGTCGCCGTCGTACGTCCCCGCACGGACCACGATGAGCCGCGCGGCAAGCGACGTCTTGCGGTATCTCTTCCCGTCGGATGCCGATTCCATTGCGCTGATGTATGCATCCGCCGTCGAGGCCGATATGGATTGCGGAAACTACTTCGGCTTCAGCGTGGATGCGGGCGCGGCGCTTGGCGCCGCCGTCGCGTCGGCGGTCATCGCGCGCGGAACCTCCGACAACTCCTCTGCCACGTTCACCGGCACGCCGCCGTCCGGTCCTCAGTACTGGATCCCGACGCCGCCGGCATTCGTGGCGAACCCGCTCGAGCCCGCCTGCGGGCAGTGGCGTCCATGGGTACTCGCCACCGGACAGGCTGTCCGTCCGGCGGCCCCTCCCTCTTTCAGCGGCCCGGAGTTCAACGCGCAGAAGACCGAAGTCTACGAGACGGTGGAATCACTCACCGATGAACGGCGCGCGATCGCATTCTTCTGGGCGGATGGCGCAGGCACCGTCACGCCGCCGGGACACTGGAATCAGATCGCGGTCGACATGGCCGTCAGCAAGGGATTCACCGAGCCGCGCATGGCGCGCATGCTCGCGTTGCTCGGCATGGCGCAAGCGGATGCGTTCATTTCGTGTTGGGATTGCAAATATGCATATTGGTGTCTGCGCCCCGTGACGGCTATTCGCATGGACCTCGACGGCGACTGGCTGCCGCCGATTACCACGCCGCCGTTTCCGTCGTATCCGTCGGGACATTCGACGACGTCCGGCGCGGCGGCGACCGTTCTCGGATACATTTTCCCGGAAGACGCGGTCGGCTTGCGTCAGATGGGGACCGAAGCGATGAACTCGCGTTTGTACGGCGGCATCCACTTCGCGTTCGACAACACGACCGGGTTCAACATGGGCGGGACGATCGGTGCGCGCGTGATTGCGCTCGCCGCGCGGGACGGATCGCCGGCCGTGGCGAGCCCGCGGCTCGGCGCGTCCGCGGCGTCGCGCATCTTCGGGCGCGAGCGCGTGGTGCCGGACGGCGCGCGATTCGACGAGCAGGCGGACTGAGCGCAAAGTGGGAGCGGGCGCCCGGCGACTGCGCCCGCTCCCATCGGACGATGTACACGCCCGCGGTCGTGGCCTTCGATCCGACCGTCGGGATCTCTCACAGCACCACGATCAGGACTTGCCGGTTCTCTGGCCACCCTTATTCTCGGACTCGCGTTCGCAACACCTTCCATCAGGAGGTCGAATGCGCATCGTGACTCTAACCGTCGCCACCGTACTCGCTCTCGCAACACCATCCCAGGCCGACTTTTCCCTCTTCGATGACACGTTCAATAATATGGACTGGGATCTGTCCGCGTACGTCGCGACGGGTGGCGCGTACAACGTGACGGATCAACATTCACCCGGAGGCAATCCGGGCTTCTTTCGTTTCATGATCCATCATCTCCCCCCTTTCAGCTCTCTCGGAGTAATCCACTACAACATCGCGCATCCATGCGATCCGTCGTTTGGCGGAGGAATCTTCTTCGTCGAGTACAGCGAGAGCAGGGTGTTGTTACCACCACCGCCGTTCGACGGTGCTGCCGTCGGTGCGTATCCGGCGCTCGTTCAAGACGACGTCGCGTATTTCGGCCCCAACGTCGATTTCACCAACACCGCGTGGGGGACGGTATCGCTCACCCTCACGGCGAGTGACTTCCTCAGTGCGACCGGCTCGCACCCCGATTTCGGCTCGACGGGGGGCCTGATCTATTTCGGCTACGCTCGTAGCAACAGCAACACTGGGCCGCTGGTGTACGAGATCTGGCATGGGATGGACAACTTTTCCGTTCATGCCGCTCCCGTCGGGGTGGCGGAGTCTGGGGTCCACGCAGGTGCGGCGACATTGCGGAGCACGGGACCGAATCCATTCTCGTCGACGGTCTCTTACGAAGTCTCATTCCCGATCCCCGGTGACGGAACGGTCTCTGTGTACGACCTGCGTGGCGTACGGCAGCGAACCCTCCGGGACGGCGCGTGGCACGCGGGGAAGTTCGAGGGACGGTGGGACGGCACCGACGATCGCGGCCGCCGCGTTCCGCCCGGCGTGTACATTGTGGAGCTGCGATCGCGCGGGATCGTCACTGCAGACAAGGTCGTCGCGATCCGCTAGCGGGCTCGCCGCACGTGGTGTGCGCTCGGAAGATCGCGTGGGGCGTGTGGGGAGTGTGGGGCGGGATCGGCGCGCGCGGGAGGGGATGCTCTCCTCCGCGAACCCGCAGCGAGCCTTAATAACCAAACCCCGCGCCGAACGGC
>CAZEPH010000315.1:0-3768 GCA_964514075.1 uncultured bacterium
ACGGATCGGCGATGTCGCACGTCTTGCAGTGTACGCAGTTCGAGAAGTTGATCTGCAACTGTTTGCCGCCGCCCGGCGCGTCGACCATCTCGTAGACGTTGGCGGGGCAGAAGTGTTGGCAGGGGTTGCCGTACTCTTCCGCGCAGCGCGTGTTGCAAATGTCTGCGATGTCGCGCGCGGAAATGACCAAGTGGCACGGCTGGTCCTCTTCGTGGCGCGTGCCGGACCAGTTCAGGTCGGAGAGTTTGGCGAACGTGCGCGTCTCGTCGTAGCGTTTCTGTGTTTCTTCCAGCGTGGGCGCAGCGCGTCCGTTCCGACGCGCCATCTTCTCGTGACCCGCGCCCGCCGACGCGCCGACGATGCCGATCTTCCCGCCGGTGAAAAACTGCAGCCCGGCGTTGAACATCCCGCCGAAGAGCCCGTAGCGAAATCCTTGGTGAAAGAGCCGCACGGATTCAAGTTCGCGCCCGACCTGCGAAGCGCGCAGCTTCTGCTCGAATGCTGCAAGGCGCGACGCGGACGTGTCGCCGGCGATCAGCGCGTCGAGGATCGTCTCGGCGGCCACCATACCGGAGCGGATCGCGAGGTGAATGCCCTTGAGGCGCGCGGGGTTGAGCGTGCCCGCCGAATCGCCGACGAGGAGCACGCCGTGATCGTACGGACGCGGCATCGAGTAGAAGCCGCCCTCGGGAATCGCCTTCGCGCCGTAGCCCACCACGCGTCCACCATCGAGAAGCGACGCGATCATCGGGTGCGTCTTGAACGCTTGCAGCATCGCGTGCGGATCGTTCGTCGCGTCGTGCGCGTCGAGCCCGGTCACGAACCCAACGTACCAGTGCGTGTCGTCGAGCCCGTACACGAAGGATCCGCCGAACGTGTCGTTCGGGAGCGGGAATCCCATCGTGTGAATGACGCGGCCCTTCTGCACGCGGCCGGCGGGCATTTCCCACAACTCCTTCACGCCGGTTGCGTACACCTGCGGATTGCGTCCCGCCTCGAGGTGGTGCGACGCGACGAGCTGTTTCGCGAGCGTGCCGCGCGGTCCTTCGCCGAGCACCGTTACCTTCGCGGTGATGTGCACGCCTGGTTCGAACGTGGCTTTGGGCTGGCCGTTCTTGTCGACGCCCTTGTCACCGGTCTGCACGCCGGTCACGCGGCCATCGTCTTCGAGCAACTTCACTGCAGGCGTTTCGGGCAGTACGTTCACGCCCTCTTCTTCGCACAGCCCGGCGAGCCACGCGACGAGGCGCCCAAGCGACACGATGTAGTTGCCGTGGTTCTGCAACGCCGGCGGAAGAATCGGGAAACGGAATTGCGACGACTGCGTGAAGAAGTACACGTCGTCCGTGGCGACGCGTGTGTCGACGGGCGCGCCGCGTTCCGCAAAGTCCGGCACGAGGTCGCGCAGTGACGACGGGTCGAGCAACGCACCGCTGAATCCGAGCGAGCCGACGTCGGCGCCCTTTTCGAGAACGGCGATGCCGAGTTCTCCCAGCTTCGGTCCGCTCGTCGTTCCGGCATCAACCGCGGCGTCATGCGCCTTCGCGAGCCGCGCGAGGTGCAGCGCGCCTGCGAGCGACGCGGGGCCGGCTCCGACGAAGACTACATCCATCTCGAGAACGTCGCGTTCGACTGACATGCGTGTGTTCGATCCTCACGAGGGACGACGGGGATGCGCGAAGAGCGCGAGTCTAGAGATCGGCGCGGAGAGGGTCAACGTTGCGCGGCGCACCCCACGTGCGCGAAACCAGTTGGGCGACCGATCGCGACGGAGTCCTTGCGCACCTCCCATGCACTCCGACTCGTGCGTCGGCCGCCCACTGGTACGGCGGCGAATCGCGGCCTGAGCCGCCCGCTTTCACATGCGTGGCCGATGAACGCCGGCGATGCGAGCCGCGAGCGTCGCGTCGCGGGGAAAGAGCCGCCGGAGTTCGTCCAGGCAGACGCCCGCCTGTTCCGCGATCCGCTCCACATCGGGGGTTTCCCCCCGCCGGGCGCTGTCCTCACGACAGAACGACAGAACGCGCCAGTGCCGATCGGTGAGGTCGGCGATCCCGCTCTCGTGCGCGAGGGCGTCGGCGACATCGGGCGTCCACTGCGACGGGTCGACGAGGAACCCCTCCGAATCGACCTCGATCCACTGCCCCGCGATCTTCCGACTTGGCACCTCGCGCACCTCCAGAACCGATGCTCACCTCACCACGCTTTGACAGTAGCGCAGGACGCGTGCCACGGACTAAGTTGCTGCAGGAAAACACTGTGCCTGAACAACGCCACTTCGTGCAAGACATTATGGTGCAACATAGTGGTGCAACAAGGGCAAGCTACCTCGAGATGAGACCGTACTCCCGCATCTTCCGCCACAACGTGGTGCGGCTCATTCCGAGTTCGCGCGCCGCGACGTTGCGGTTCCATCGGCTCTCTTCGAGGATGCGCCGAATGCGGTCTCGTTCTTCGTGACGACTGGGCGGCGCATCCTGACGGCTCGAGTGCGCGAGGGTCGGCACGGATTCCGCGTGGCGCGCGCCGTGCGTGATCTCTCGGGGCAGGTCCTGGATGTGGATCGTCTGCCCGCGTCCGACGGCGACCGCAAACTCGAGCGCGTTCTCCAACTCACGCACGTTCCCGGGCCAGTCGTAGTTGAGAATCGCCCGCGACGCATCCGGACCCATCCGTCGCGCCCGCGACTGTCGCGATCCGATCCGTCCGAGGAGAAAGCGCGCGAGCGGCTCGATGTCCTCGCGCCGCGCGCGCAAGGGCGGTAGCTCGATCGGCACAACGCAAAGGCGGTAGAACAGGTCATCGCGAAACGAGCCGTCGTGAATCGCACGTTTCAGGTCGCGGTTCGTGGCCGCGATGACGCGCACGTCCGCCTTGCGGGGCCGGCTGTCGCCGACGCGCTCGTACGCGCGCTCCTGGAGCACGCGTAGGAGCTTGGCCTGCAAGGGCAGCGGCACGTCGCCGATTTCGTCCAGGAACAGCGTGCCGCCGTCGGCGACCTCGAAGCGCCCTTCCCGATCGCGCACCGCTCCGGTGAAGGCGCCGCGCACGTGTCCGAACAGTTCGCTCTCCAAGAGCGAGCCGGGGAGCGCAGCGCAATTCACCGCCACAAACGGTTTGCGTGCCCGCGGCGAGTGTTGCGCGAGCGCCCGCGCCACCAGCTCCTTGCCCGTTCCACTTTCGCCCGTGATCAACACGGTGGCATCGCTTTCGCACAGGTGATCGATCAGGCGGAAGACGCGGAGCATCGCGGGCGAGCGCGCGATGAGGCCCGCATACACGGTCGGGGCGGGCGCATCGCGATCGAGAGGTTCATCCTCGGGTCGGACCACCACGACGTAGGCGATGCGCGGGTCGGGCGCGAAACGCAGCGGCGCGCAACTGAGCGAAACCCATCGCGCAGCCGAACCGTCAGCGTGCACAGTCGCGCCCCATCCTTCGCGGCGCTCTCCAGCCGCGAGCGCGCGGCGCAACGCACCGTGTTCGCCGAACAGTTCCTCACCGAACGCGTCCGCGGCGGACGATCCCCGCAGCGCGTCGCGGGGCGGGTGTCCGTTCGCGTCGACCAACTCGTTCACCGCGCTGTAGACGATGCGGAAGTCTCCGTCCAAGTAGAACACGGCCCGCCCGAGCGACTCGAACACGGCGCCCGCCGCATCCAGGAACGCCGTCGCATCATGTACCGAGCGCGTCCCGTCCTCTGGCATGGGACCATCACTCATGCCGGGCACTTCGGTGCGTCACATCGCTTGCCCTCCATCCACGCGG
>CAZEPH010000316.1:0-3768 GCA_964514075.1 uncultured bacterium
TCCGTTGTCCGACGTCGCGATCGTTCCGTTGCCCGCGGTCCACACGATGAGCGTGTCGCCCGCCACGGCGCCGCTCACCGAGCGGGGCGTGCCGACGATGGGCGCACCGAGCGCGGAGCCGATTGCGCTGAATCCGCCGCTCATCGCGCACCGATACAGCCGCCCGTCCTCGCATCCCACGAGGAGGTCCCGCCCGAGGAACGAGGGCGCCGACGTGACGCGCGGCAGTCCCGCCCAGCGCTGCACGCGCTGCCCCGCGCCGTTCCAGACGTACAGTTCGCCGCTGAGCGTCGATGCGGCAACCGCGTTGGCCGTGATGGCGTCGCCGCCGAACGCGTTGTCGCCGAACGCGACCTCGTCGCGAAACGCCGATCCGTTCGTGGAGCGCGCAAACACGCCGCCGCCGAAGATCGGCGCGATCGTTCCGCCGCCCACGCTCTGCCACGTCACGCCGGCGATCACGTCGCTCGCCGCCGTGAGGATCCACCGCGTGCCGTCGCGGAACAGGTCCACCACGATCGGCGAACCGGTGCCGAGCGTGTCGTCGCCGAGAGGGAACGGAAACCCGGGGAGCAACCAGTCCTGTCGCGTCTCCACGGCCATGCGGAGCGCGTTCTTCGAGCGAATGTATATGCCGATGTGCGAGTCCCCGCCGCCGTTCGCGCGCGTACTCGGCGATGTCGTCGACGTGAGCGAGTCGCGGTTGCCAATGTAATAGGGATCCCACGGGCTCCCAATCGTGTAGGGAAACGCGCCGAAGTCGCCGAGATCGTACGTGCCGTCCGCTTCCACCACGCTGAGCGCGGGACGCACGGGATCGTCGTTCAGGCTGAAGCCGTTGTCGAACTGCCGGAAGAGCTGCTCCTCGTCGACGTGCCAGACGATCACACCCGACCCGGGCAGCAGCGCGTCCCACTCGGGCAGAGGCGGCGCATCGCCGCGTCCCGCTTTCGGGCCCAGGATTACGTGCGTCAGCGAATCCGTCTCGACGAAGATCGAATCGTCGCTGTTCACGTCGGTTTGGCGATTCTCGAGCAGGAAGTACTCCGACGCGGAGATCGGCACCTGCAAGATCGCGGGCTCGTTCTCAATCGCGGGAAGCGTGTCGACGATCGTCGGCGCGAAACCGCCCCGGAGGAACCGGTCGGGAAACAGCACCGCCTTCGACCATGGGTCGAGGCTCGGCGGGATGATCCCGCTCACGAAGATCGTGGATCCGTTTTGCGGATCCTCCGTCGGTCCCGCGACCAGGTTGCCGCTGTCCATCAAACTCCAGAAGCCCACGACGGGTGAACCGAATTGCGTGTTGTAGATGTCCGGCAATCCGAGTTGGTGGCCCGTCTCGTGCGCGAGCACGCCGTTGAGCGCGCCGTACGCCTGATCCTGATTCGCCGTCTCCGGCACAACGGTCGCGTACTTCACGTAATACGCACCGCCCGCGACCGGCACGCTGTCCTCCATCCCGATGAAGAACGACGGGAGATCGCGCGGCGAATCGCCCGCGATGTCGCTCTGCAGGTCCGGACCTGCGTGGAAGATCACCACGCGCACTTCGCGGCCGTCGAGCACGTAGTCGCCCCACGGGATGGTCGGATCGTCGGCGGCGGCGCGGATCGCATCACGGACGAACGCTTGCGCGGTCTCGAATGGATTGTAACCGCGGAACAGGAGCCACGGGCCGTAGCGACCCACGTCGGGGAGGTGATACGCGGAGTCCGCCCCGACCGGAAAGACCTCGGAGCGGATCGTGACCTCGCCGTGCGACTGCGCTTCGTAGTAGCGATTGAGCGCGGTCATGTGCGCACGGAAGTACTCGCGGTTGTGCGGCGGCGGATCGATCGGCACGTCGACGGTGTCGCCGTTGGCATCCACGTACGGCCGCAGGTCGAATCGCCCGTCGCTCGTGGACTGCAGGCCCAGGCTGTCGCGTTCGAAGTCGACACGGATCGCCACCAGGGGAAACTCGAACGCGCCGGCGTGCGTACGAGCGCGTCGCGCCGATTCCGCTGACGGTAGGAGCGACCACGAGCGATCGATGTGCGGCATGGCGCATCCGTCGCGCGAGACGACGCACGGGAGGGTTCGGCGTGCCGCGCGCACCGGTTGCGCCGCGGGTCCGAGGATCGCCTCCGTCCGCGCGTCGCGGGGCAGCGCAGTCGTGATGGGCGATCGTGCGATTGTGAGCGTGCGCCCCCCGCCGTAGGTCCGCGCAAACGCGGACGGCGGCGCCGCCGCGTACCACACAACATAGGCGGCGGCTCCCCAGAGGGGAAGCCGCCGTCCGAGTGACCGAAGAAGGCGTCTGGCGTGGATCGGTGCGATCACCGCTAGAACGAGGCCGTCAGGGAGAACTTGTCCACGCGTGCGTTGTCGAGGAACTTCGACTGCGGAACGCTCGCGTAGTCGAAGCGCACGCCGCGAATGGGCGACAGGCCCACGCCGAAGGTCAGGTCTTGAATCGTCCCCTCCGAGTCGTCGTAGTACCCGAGCCGTCCGGAGATCAGGTTGTTGTACGTGAGTTCCACTCCGGCGCCCCACACGATCGTGTCGTCGAAGCCGAACGGGAACGAGTAGTTCACGATGGGCTGGTCAAGGTCGACCGAGTAGTTCACCTGCAGCGGGGCGAGATCGTAGACCGTTCCTGCGACGCCGAGCTTCGCCGTGCGCGCGATCGGGTCGGACTGGGCTTCATCGATGAATGCAATGTTCGGCCCAAGGTTGCTGAGCACGAAGCCGACGCTCATCGCGGGAAACCACTTCCGCTCCCCCAGCGCGAAGTGCGAGAGCAATCCGAAGTCTGCGGCGAACGTCTTCCCCGTGCCCGGCTTGCCCGTGCCCGTCGCCCACTCCGGCGCCAGGTTCACGTAGATGTACTTGAGACCGACGCCCATCGCCGTGTTCGGCGTGAGGCGCGTGCCGTACGTCACTTCGGGAACGAATTCGTAGCTGTTGAACCCACCGAGGTCCACGCCGTTCTCGTCCACCGCGCGCGTCTCGCCGTAGGTGAGGTACGCGGTGCTGAATCCGAGGCTGCCCCATCCCTCGAATTCATGCGTGTACGCGAGGTACTCGAAGTACACATCGTTCGCGAGTGAAGGAACGAGACGGGAGTGCATCAACGCCGCGTTGGATCCCTTCAAGAAACCGAGGCCGGCGGGATTCCACCACGTTGCGTTCGCGTCGTCCGCGATGGCCGAGTAGGAACGCCCCATCCCCTCCGCCCGGGCCCCCACGGGGATCTGCGTCGAGATACCCCCCGCGCTGGTTTGGGCGACGGCCGCCTGGGCGGCCACCGTCAGTATGGCCATGCCCACTACGGCGGCACGAATGGTCGGGTGCATCATGTGTTCCCTCCTCGATGGAATGGGCGAACCGGAAGGCGGGAGCAAGGCCGAGAGCCGGATCGCAGCGGCCCACGCTAGCATCGCTCGACGCAGACCGTCAATTTGGCGTAGGTGGCGAGGGCCCGGCATGCAGGTACGTCCGCCCTACACCGGCCGCATCGGCCCAGTTCGCACGAATTCGCGGTCCTGCGCTATCGCCTGATGATCGGTCCTTTGCCCATGATGTCCGCGACGCGGCCCGTGCTCATGTCGCGTGCCCGTACGCGGTACACATACGTCCCTGTGGCGACCGCCGATCCGCTCGCGTCGGCGCCGTCCCAATACAGCTCGGCACAGGGGCCGGACGCGGTTGCGCGGAGGTCGTCTGTTTCCAGCGTGCGGATTTTCCGCCCGCTGATGGAGTACACCTGAACCGTCGTGTGGA
>CAZEPH010000317.1:0-3761 GCA_964514075.1 uncultured bacterium
GTGAGCGCGCCGTGGTACACGACGCGCCCGCCCTGTGAGCCCGCGCCGGGTCCCATCTCCACGATCCACTCCGCGTGCTCCATCACCGCGCGATCGTGCTCCACGATCACCACGGTGTTGCCCCGCGCACGCAGCCGTTCGAGCACGCGCACGAGGCGCTCGGTGTCGCGCGTGTGCAGGCCGATCGTCGGCTCGTCGAGCACGTACAGCGTATCGGTGAGCCGCGCGCCGAGCGCGCGCGCGAGCCCGATGCGCTGCATTTCGCCGCCGGAGAGCGTCTTGGCCAAGCGATCCAGTGTGAGGTACGGCAAGCCGACTTCCTCGAGATACGCGAGCCGTTCGATGACGTCGCTCATGATGGTGTCCGCCGCCGCGCCGCGCTGACCGGGCACGTGCAGCGTGCGGCAGAATGCGTGCGCCTCGGCAATCGGCATGGCACTCACCTCCGCGATCGTCCGGCCGTCGACGCGGACACACAGCGCTTCGGGGCGCAGGCGCGCGCCGTGGCACGCGCGGCAGCGCACCGACGCCTGATACCGCTTGGCGAGAAATCGCCGCCCCGGCTTGTACGACTCCCCGCGCATGGACTCGAGGAACTCCATAACGCCCTCGAAGCCGGGCTCGCCGTGAATGATCGCCGTGCGCGCGTCCTCCGGGAGAGCGGCCCACGGCGTGTCCATCGAAATGTCGCGGCGCTTCGCGAAGCGGCGCAGCTCACCGCCGTAGTACGCGCGGAACTTCCCGGCCCACGGCTGCACCGCGCCTTCCGCGAGGGAGAGCAACGGATCGGGCACGACCAGCGACGCGTCGAACTCCAGCGTGTCGCCGAAGCCGCGGCACACGGGACACGCGCCGATCGGACTGTTGAACGAGAACAGCAGTGGCGACGGCACGGGGAAGTCGCGATCGCACTGTGCGCAGTGGAAGCCGTCGGTGAAGCGTTGCAGCACGCCGTCCACGATCGCGACCGCCTCACCGTCGCCCGCGCGAAACGCGTGCTCGAATGCGTCCACGAGCCGCGCGGCGTTCTCGCTCGCGAGCACGACGCGATCCACGAGCACGTGCACGGTGCCGGGAGAGGACGGGAGCGGTTGCTCGTCGAGACGCTGCACCGCGCGCTGCACCCACACGCGCACGTATCCCCCAGCGATGAGCCGCTCCGTGGCGGCTGCACCGCCGCCGCTCGCCACAGCGAGCGGGAACGCGACGAGCGCGACACGCTCCGTCGCGCGCGCGGGCAGCGCGAGGAGCGACTCCGCCGCGCCGCGCGGCGTGTCGCGCTGCACGACGCGCCCGCAGGACGGACACACGGTGTCGCCCGCGCGCGCCCACAGAACGCGCAACGCGTCCGCGATCTCCGTGACGGTGCCGACGGTGGACCGCGCGCTCCGCGGCGGCTCGGTGCGTCCGATCGCGATCGCCGGACACACGCCGTCCACACCGTCGCACTCGGGACGCTTTGCGAGTTCGAGAAACTGCCGCGCGTACGTGGAGACGGACTCGGCGTAGCGTCGCTGCCCTTCCGCGTACAGCGTATCGAAGGCCAAGCTCGATTTGCCCGAACCCGACAGCCCGGTCACCACGGTGATCGCACCGCGCGGGAAGCGCACGGTGAGGTCGCGCAGGTTGTGCTCGCGGGCGCCGCGCACGACGATCGCGGCGTTATCCGGCGCGCGATCGTCCATCGATCGGAATGTCCGCGGGCGGCGTCAGGCCGCACGCCTCGCACACGATGGGGTACACGTCGGCCGTGCGCACGGCGCCGGACCCCGCGAGCGGCACGTTGATCGCGAGCGGCGTAAGCATGTGCTCCCAGTGATTCGACCCGTGCGACGACAGGTGCTCGGGGCGCTCGTGCTGCAACCGCAGGTCGAACCCGGTGCGCGACGCCAGCACCACGTCGCCGCACCGCCGACTCTCGAACAACGCCCCGTACTGCGCGAGGAGATCCGGATACCCCGTCCGCAAGGAACGCCGGAACATCTCATCATCCGTGAAGTGCCCTGTCTGCACGCCGTCGCCCGGTGCGTGCACGCCCTCGATCGCGGGGGCGGCCAGGCCGTCGAGGATGTTGCCGCCGTCGGTCATCACGTCGAACCCCCCGTCCGCGGTACGGCGGAACATGACGCTCCCCCCCCGCGCGCGCAGCGTGATCCACCCGTCGCGGTTGCGCATCGCGAGAAACGGAACCGCGGGCGATTCGATCAACTCATCGAGCAGCGCGCGCATGCGCGGGTCCGTCCGGAGATCCTCCTCGGGCAGGCGCGTGCCCCGGGCGCGGTCGATGGCGTACAGCATGCACATGCTGTTGCCGCTCTCCATCACCGCCATGTCGAAACGCGGCTTCACGGTCTTCGGGTAGTAGAGCGGCGAGAAGCCATGCGCCTTCACGCGATCCACGACCGGCACGTGCGTCTCCGTGGGAGAATGCCCATGATCGCTCACCACGGCGAGCACGCTGTTCTCCAACTCGCCGCGACGTGCGAGCCACTCGGCGACGGCACCCACCGTCGCGTCCGCGCGCTCGTAACAGCGCTTCGTCTCCTCGGAGAACGGCGAGCCATAGTGCGAGTACTCGTCCACCGCGAGAAACACGGAGAAGATGAAATCGGCGCCGCGCTGCAAGAAGTCCATCGTGGCGCTGTGCGTGACGCGGTCGATCTGCTCCCACTTCCCCGTGTAGTGCCCGATCGCGAGCGCCGCGATGCGTCGCGCGACTACGCGCGTGAGCTTCTTGTTGCGGCACAAGTCCACCGGGCCCATCACGAGCGCGGGCTGACGGAACATCTCGTAGAGCGTGGTGCACCGCGGGTTCATGTCGTGTGCGAAGAGCAACGCGCCGGCGCTGTTGTAGCTGCGATGCTTGAATGGGTGATACCACGGCGCGTCGAGCAGCTTGCGATCCAGCCAGCGATAGCCGAGGACGTCCGACGTGCCGGCGAACTGCCCTGTCAGAAACGGGATGTGTGCGGGACCGGTGGTCGAGGGAAACGTCGTGACCGCGGGACGAAACGTGCCGGGCTCTACGATGAACTTTTGGACATTCGGCAGCCGTCCGGCGGCCAGCATCTCGGCGAAGATGTCGTACCGCGCGCCGTCGAGGAGGAAGATGTAGCAGCGCGACTTCCGTTCGCGCGTGGTCGTGGGCATCGCGGCACGCTATCGGCGCGTCGCACCCGCGTCAAGCAACCTCAGCGCGTGAGGACAACGCGGCGTACGTCGTGCGCCTCGCCTGCGCGCAGGTCGATCAGGTAGACGCCTGACGCGAGCGTCGCCTCGCGCGCGGGGCCGCGTGCAACGTACGTTCCCGGTGCACGCACGGCGTGGTGCGCCACGGTCGCCACGACACGGCCGCGCACGTCCAGCAGACGCACGCTCACCGGGGCGGCACGATCGATCGCGTAGGTCACCTCGATCGGATGCGTGGTGATCGACCGCACTGCGATGATGCGCGCGCGTGCGCCGCGCGGCGCGAGGGGATCGCCGACCGCGGTTTGCCCCGCCGTCCGCAGGTCTGTTTCGCTCGGACCGTTCGCCTGCGACGCAAACCACTGCGTGTGCGGGAAGAACACACTCGGTGTGCGGAGTCGCGCGCGCCAGCGGTACCGCGTCTGCGCGCTCAGCCCCACGGTGAGATCGCTGAGCGGCACGACGCTGCCGGTTGCGCCCGGGGCGCCCGTGTCCCGTGCATCGCCGCGCTGCGTGCCGACTCCGTCGAAGGATCCCGCGCCCGCGTCCACTTGCTGCTCCACGAGCACGCG
>CAZEPH010000318.1:0-3757 GCA_964514075.1 uncultured bacterium
CCGGCCCGGGCGGTCGTCCCCGAGGTCGTCCGCGTGCGTACCATCGATAAGAACGCCTGGCGTGCGAATCTCGGCCAAAGAGCCATAAAGAGTATCCTTGCAGTAGTAGCAGCGGTTGGCGTCGTTCGCCCGGTACTCCGGTCGCTCGATCTCGTGGGTATCGAGAACCATGACCGGGACGCCGATCTCGTGCGCGAACGCTACCGCGTCCGCGTGCTCCGATGCGGCGAGGCTCTGCGAGCGACCGATGACAGCGTGGCACTTCTCCCCGAGTTCGCGCGCCGCGACGGCGAGAACGACGGCGCTGTCCACCCCGCCCGAGAACGCGACCGTGACCTCCGCCATCGACCGGAGCACGACGGCCAGCGCGTCGTATGCGGCGCGTCCGCGCGATTCCCACGCCGTGTCGGGTGCGGCAGGACCCGGGTGCAAAACCCGCAGATCGTTCATTGGCGCAGGCCACCGTTGTGCGTGAGAGAGTCGAGTCTCGGAGGCTGCGCCGCCGCCACATCCGCGGCGGTCGCCGGCGGCGATTGAGTTCCGCGGATGCGCGCGATCGCCAAGGCGTGTTCCGCCATCGTTCGGGTGAATTCGTGCGTGCCGTCTCCACGCGCCACGAAGAACAGATCGTCGCACCGCTCTGTCGGGGCGAACACCGCGCGAATGGCAGCACGCCCCGGGTTGGCGATCGGTCCGGGCGGAAGGCCCGCGACACGGTATGTGTTGTACGGTGAGTCCACGGAGAGGTCCTTGTAGTAAATGCGATCCCGATGCGAGCCGAGAGCATACGCGACCGTGGGGTCCGCTTGCAGTCGCATCCCGATGCGCAGCCGATTGAGATAGACCGCAGCGATACGCGGTCGCTCGTGCGCCGCCTGGCTCTCCGCTTCGACGATGGAGGCCAGCGTGACCACACCGTGTCGCGACAATCCGTCGGGCGGCGTGACGGAGCCGAACTCCATCTCGTACACGTGTTCGAACCGGCTCACCATTTGTCCGACGATCTCGCGCGCGGTCATGTCGGGCAGGATCTCGTAGGTGTCGGGAAACAAGTAGCCCTCGAGCGTCGGGGCGGGATCGTCGACACGCGCGCGCAGGGCGGAATCCCGGACGGCGGCCAGGAACTCGTCGCGCGACAGACCGATCGCACGCGAGAGTGTATCCGCGACGTCGGTCGCGGTGAGCCCCTCGGGGATGGTGACCCGAAACGTGCTTCCGCGCTGCAGCATCCGCAGGATCTCGAGCGCTGTCATGCCCGGCGACAACTGGTACTGTCCCGCCCGAAGCGAGCGCTCGACGCCGAGCGTGCGCGCCAGCAACATGAAGACGCCGGGGCTTCGGATGATCCCGTTTGCATGCAGCGTGTGCGAAATGGTCCCGAGATCGCTTCCGCGCGGAATGGTGACGACGCGCGTCTCTACGTTCTGCGACGAGAACAACGCGGGGACCGCGCCGCGGAGGACAAGAACGAGCGCCACCGAGCCGCAGATGACCACAACGGCGTCGCGCCAGTGCCAGCGACGCAAGCGACGCCGCGTCATTCGCACCATCCCTCCCCGCGCGAACGAGCGCGATCGAGCGCCGTCTGCAAGATAGCGGCGGCCGACAACCGATCCACATCCCCGGTCTCGCGCTTGCCGCCGCGCTCCCGCAACGTTCGTTCGGCCAGGACGGACGTAAACCGCTCGTCCACCGTCGTCACGGGACGACCGCTCACCGCCGCGAGTCGATCCGCGAAGACCCGCACCATGCGCGACGCCTCGCCGTCGATCCCACTCAATGTGGCTGGCCATCCGACCACGATCTCGCGCACGTCCCACTCGTCGGCGGCGCGCGACACCTCTTTCACTGCGTGCTCGAGCCCGCGCACATGGACCGTCGGCAGGCCGCGCGCAATCGTGCACGTCGGATCGCTCACCGCGAGACCGACGCGTTTGCGTCCCACGTCGACGCCGAGGATCCGTGCGTCAGCCATGAGCCACCTCGAGAGCCCCGGCGTAATCGGAGGGGAGCGGCGCTTCGAACTCCAGCGCCTCCCCGCTGCGCGGGTGCGCGAACGAGAGCCGCCACGCGTGGAGCAACTGCCGCGGCGCGGCATCGAGCAGCCGGCGCGCGAGATCCCGACGCGTTCCTGCGAATCGTGCGAGCGCGCGTTCGCGCCCGCCGTACACGGCGTCCCCCACAACGGGGTGACCGAGCGACGAGAGATGCACACGGATCTGGTGCGTGCGTCCCGTCTCGAGGTCCACCACCAGGTCCGCGCTGACGGATCCACGCGACGCGAGGCGATAGTGCGTCACGGCGGAGCGCCCGCGCTCGACGATCGCCATACGCTGGCGGTGGCGCGGATCGCGCCCGATGGGCGCGTCGATGCGACCGGTCTCGCGCCGCAACACTCCCCACACGAGCGTGCGGTACGTGCGGTGCACCGCGCGCGCGGCGATCTGCGCGGCCACGCGCCGGTGCATGTCATCCGATCGCGCGACGATCAACAAACCCGACGTATCCTTGTCGAGGCGGTGCACGATACCGGGTCGCTCTGGAGACGACCCGTGAGAGAGGTGCGACGTGTGCCCGAGCAACGCGTGGACGAGCGTGCCGGTAGGTCGCCCGGCTCCCGGGTGCACGGGCATGCCACTGGGTTTGTTCACCACCAAAAGGTCATCGTCCTGATAGACGATGTCAAGCGGGACGCTCTCCGGTACGAGATGCGGTGAGGGATCTCGTGCAGTTGGGAGACGCACCTCCACGCGATCGCCCGGCGCCACCGTGAGGCCGGGACGGACGCGGCGCTCGCGTCCGTTGCTCGCGAATACCTGTACGTGGCCCTCGTGGATGGCGCGCGCCACTGCCGCTCGAGACGTGCTCGCGACCGCGGACGCGATCACGACGTCGAGACGCTTACCGGATTCCTCCGGCAGGATCAGGATCGACCGGTGGGTCATGCGCGAGATCGCCGAGTGATGAAGTCTCCACAGCGGGGGCGGGAGCACGCGGCGGGAACATCGTCGACAACACGAGGAGCGCCACGCCGAATGTCACACCCATGTCCGCGACGTTGAACACGGGGAAGCGATGCGTCCGCACGCCGATCTCGATGAAGTCGACCACCTCGCCGGTGCGCACGCGATCCACCAGATTGCCCAATGCGCCGCCGAGGAACAAGCCGATTGCCACGCCGTCGCGAATCGTCCGCGGCGCGTGGCGTACCAGGTACGTGGCCACGACGGTCAGCCCGGTCAGGGACAGAATGATGAAAGCGGTGCGCCGTCCGGGGAACAAACTAAAGGCCACGCCGGGATTGCGGACGTACGTGAGGCGGACCCACTCTCCGATCACCGGCACCGATTGATTGAGCGCCATGCCGGTGGAGACGATCGCCTTCGTGACGACATCGACGCCCAGAATGACCGCGGCGATGAGGCAGACGAAGGTTCGCGTCATGCGTTACGTTCCGGTGCGACCGGACTTCTCCTCCTGTTCCTTGCAGGAAATGCACAGGCGCGCGTGCGGCATCACTTCCAAGCGCGGACGGGAAATGGGCGCGCGGCACACTTCGCACTGACCGTATTCTTTGCGATACAACCGGCGCAAGGCTTCGTTGATCGCGTGCAACTCGCGGCCCTCCGCCGAGGCGAAGAGGAAGGCCTTCTCGCGCTCCATCGCGTCCGTGCCCAGGTCCGCCATGTGGAACGAGTACGCAGACAGGTCGCCCGCCGACTCGCGCTGCGAGTTCTTGATGCTCTGCGACAGGTGC
>CAZEPH010000319.1:0-3756 GCA_964514075.1 uncultured bacterium
CCTTACGACAGGAACGTCACCCGTCGGCGTAGCACTCGGCGATCTCAACAACGACGGGAAGACGGACATCGTGTCCGCCAACTCTGCCGCGAACACGATCAGCGCGTTTGTGAACCTCGGTGGCGGTCTCTTCGGTGCAAAGATGGACGCGAGTGCGGGAGTCTCACCTCAGAGTGTCGCAATCGGCGATGTCACTGTCGATGGAAAGATAGACGTCGTTGTTGCCAGTGCTGGAACGGACGCAATACTCGTGCTCCCTGGTCGCGGGGATGCGACATTCGATTCACCCGTGAGCTATGCGACGGGCACGAGTCCGCGTGCAGTGGCGGTCGCCGACGTGAACGCCGACGGCAGGCTCGATTTGGTCTCGGCCAATCACGGAAGTAACTCTATTACCGTCTGGACGCTTACAGGTGGGACGTGGCCATCGTCCTCCATCACGCTGGGCGCCGGGACCGGACCAAGTGGCCTTGCATTACGTGATCTGACGCACGATGGTCGTCCAGACATCATCGCGATCGGTGATGCAACCGACTCGGCGACGGTCTGGATCAACAGTGCCGGCGGGTTCCAACAGAGAGTAAATGTACATTTGGGAGTGATTCCCGATGGAGTGTCTGTTGGTCGATTCAACAGCGACGCGGACGTGGATATCGCCTGCACCGACTCTCTGACGAACACACTACTTGTTCTATTCGGAACGGGCGACACCAGTGTCACAGATTCTCTCGTCGGTTATGTCACGGCAACCGGTCCCATCGGAACGGCGGCGGCGGATATCAACAACGACGGAATTGACGATGTGGCGATTGCGAATGGGTGGGCCGGTTTGGTCACGGTGATCGAAAGCACCGCAGGACACGGCCTAGCGCAACAGAGCCAGCTGGGATCGGGTGCAGGCGCACACGCCGTCGCGGCGGGCGAACTGACCGGGGACGGGCTCCTCGACGTTGTCGTCGCGAACACCTCAATCAATACGCTGACAATTCTCCAGAGCGAGGGCGGCGCGCTTCTCTCGGCTGCATTCGACTCCAGCGCGACAGTGAACGTCGGTGCCGGGCCCGTCGCTATCGAAATCGGCGACGTCACCGGAGACGCTATGCCCGATCTGCTTACTGCAAACTCCACGGCGAACACCGTCACAGCCCTGACGCGTGTCGACGGTAGGTTGAGTGTGTGCGCGACGATCACGAGCGGCGTAGGACCGCGCGGAGTTGCGGTCGGAAACGTGTTGGCGGACGGACGCCCCGACGTCACGAGCGTCAATACTACGGGAAACTCTGTGTCGGTAATTCTGGCGAGTGAGAGCTGTGCCGGAGGTGCGCGCAAAGACACAACTCTCGCTCTCGATCCGTCCGCCGTGGGCGTCGCGCGCATCGACGGCGACGCGCCGACGGACATCGTCATCGCGCGGCAGGGGGACAACGCTGTAACTGTACTGCACGGGACGACCTCCACAGCGTTCGGTCTGCAAGAATCGCTGACGGCCGGCGACAAACCATCGGCGTTGGCGCTAGCTGATCTGGATCACGACCTTCGACCGGATATCGTGGTTGCAAACGCCGGCGCGAACGAGTCTCTGGGGAATTCCGTCAGTGTGATTCGCACGCTCACCGGTTCCGGTTTCGGGGGATTCGTCGCGCAGTCCATCTATCGTGTAGGTCTCGGCCCGCGCGCAGTGAAGGCAGGAGACCTTACGGGCGACGGTGAGGTCGACATCGTCACGGCCAACGGTGACGCCAACACGGTCACCGTGTGGATGGGGACCGGGACGGGCGCGCTCACGCAGCGAGCCGACTATCCCACGGGACGCCGGCCCGTGGGTGTGGCGATCGGCGACATCAACGGGGACGGACTCCAAGACATTCTCACCGCGAACGCGACGGACAGCACCATCTCAATCTTGCAGGGAATCGGAAACAACCGATTCGGACGGAAGATCGACAAGAGGATCGCGGCTCGGCCGTCCGCCGTCGTGCTGTTTGACGTGAATGCAGACGCGCGGTTGGACATGGTCCTAGCGGATTCCTCTGCGGGGCGTCTCTTCGTGCTGTACAACACGACGCCGCGCGCGACGAGCGTACCGGAGCCGAGAAGACTGGACCGCACTGTGATGTTCAGCGTCACCGTGATGCCCAATCCTGCGCATGACAGGGTGCACTTTGTTGTGGAGAGCGCAGCCGACGCCGATGTGCATGTCAAGGTGCACGACGTGATGGGTCGGCGAGTCAGCGACGCGTTTCGCGGCCGGCTGAGTGTGGGCGTGCACCAATTCAACTGGAACGGTGCACTGGAGGGAAGTCACGCTGTGCCATCGGGGATCTACTACGTACGGGTGAGCGGCGGGCGATTCTCCGCGTCCCAACGGTTCATCTGGATTCGGTAGGGGCAGCACGGCTGGACACGACACGGCGCGCGCTTCATATTTCGCCGGACAGCCCTTTCCCACGCTCACCGGAGGAGCACGTGATCAAGTCGGACCGCTGGATTCGCGAGATGGCGCAGAAGCACGGGATGATCGAACCGTTCGCTGAAGGGCAGCAGCGTCCCGGAGTCATTTCGTACGGCGTGTCGTCCTACGGCTACGACATTCGCGTCGCCGACGAGTTCAAGGTCTTCACGAACGTGAACAACACGATCGTCGATCCGAAGAACTTCGATACGCGATCGTTTGTCGACGTGAAGGCGGACACATGCATCATCCCGCCGAACTCGTTCGCTCTCGCGCGCACCGTGGAGTACTTCCGCATTCCGCGGGACGTGTGCACGATTTGCCTCGGAAAGAGCACGTACGCACGCTGCGGCATCATCCTCAACGTGACGCCGTTCGAGCCGGAGTGGGAGGGCTACGCAACGCTCGAGATCAGCAACACGACGCCGCTGCCGGCGAAGATCTACGCGAACGAAGGCATCGCGCAGGTGCTCTTCTTTCAGAGCGACGAGCAATGCGAGACTTCGTACCGCGACAAGAAGGGGAAGTATCAAGCGCAGGTGGGCATCGTCCTGCCGCGCGTGTCGTGAGGAGAACAGCGCAATGGTGAAGGTGACGTGGCTGGGACACGCCGCATTTTCCGTGAGCGACGGCCAGCACACGGTGCTGCTCGATCCGTTTCTCACGGGCAACCCGAAAGCGGCCGCCGACGCGAGGACCATCGCGGCGGACGCGATCGTCGTGTCGCACGGACACGACGATCATCTCGGCGACACGGTGCCGATCGCACAGCGGACGGGCGCACAGGTCGTGGGCACGTTCGAACTCGCGATGTACTGCCACCGCAAGGGCGCGGCGAACGTCCACGGCATGAACGCCGGCGGCGCGCACGACTTCCCGTGGGGCCGCGTCAAGCTGGTGCAAGCCGTGCACTCGAGCGGTGCGGAAGGCGGAACGGTGTACACGGGTAACTCGTGCGGCGTCCTGCTGACGATGGGCGGGCGCACGATCTACCACTCCGGCGATACCGCGCTCTTCGGCGACATGGAGTTGATCGGACGCCGTCACGCAATCGACCTCGCGCTCCTCGCCATCGGCGACAACTACACGATGGGCGTGGCCGACGCGGGCGAGGCGTGCCGCCTGCTCCGCCCAGCGCGCGTCGTGCCAATGCACTTCAGCACGTTCGACGTCATCGCCGCCGACCCACACGCGTTTCGCGCGGACGTGGAGGCGCACGGCACGCAGTGCACGATCCTCGACCCGGGGCACTCGATCGAGTTGTGAGCGCACCTGCGCTGGAGCTGTCGCACGTCATCCGATCG
>CAZEPH010000320.1:0-3742 GCA_964514075.1 uncultured bacterium
GAGCGTGGCAAACGGCCAGAGCCACGAGGAGAACCATGTGTCGAGCACATCGGGGTCTTGCGTGATCGCCGTGCCGCCGCACTGCGCACACGTGCGCGGCGCATCCACCGACGCAACCACGTGCGTACACGCGTCGCACGTGTACACGGGGATGCGATGCCCCCACCACAACTGCCGCGAGATGCACCAGTCGCGAATGTTCGTGAGCCAGTGCTCGTAGATCTTCCCCCACCGCTCCGGATGAAAGCGCACGTCGCCGCCCCGGTACGCGGCGAGCGCGGGCTCGGCGAGCGGCTGCATCTTCACGAACCATTGGAGCGACAGGCGCGGCTCGATCATCGTGCCGCAGCGGTCGTGGTGACCGATGGACGTTTTGTAGTCCTCGACCTTCTCCACGAGGCCGGCGGCTTCCAGATCGCGCATAATCGCTTTGCGCGCGTCGAGGCGGTCCATGCCTTTGTACGGGCCGTCGATCGACACGCGCCCTTCTGCATCGAGCGCTTCCACTGCGGGGAGATCATGCCGCCCCGCGAGTTGGAAGTCGTTCGGATCGTGCGCCGGCGTGATCTTCACGGCGCCCGTGCCGAACTCGCGGTCCACCATGTCGTCGGGGATCAGGCGCATCTCGCGGTTCACGAGTGGCAGCACGATGCGCGCGCCCAGCAGCGACGCGTAGCGTTCGTCCTTGGGATTCACGGCAACGGCCACGTCGCCCAGCATCGTCTCGGGACGGGTGGTCGCCACCACGACGAAGCGATCGTTGTCCGGCATCGGATAGCGCAGGTAGTGCAGCTTCCCCGTGACGTCGCGATGCTCGACTTCTTCGTCGGAGATCGCGGTGAGACACTTCGGACACCAGTTCACGAGGTAGTTGCCGCGGTAGATCAACCCGTCGTTGTACAAACGCACGAACACTTCCAGCACCGCGCGCACGAAGTGATCGTCGAGCGTGAAGTTGGTGCGCTCCCAATCCGGCTGGCATCCCAGACGGCGCAGTTGCTGGAAGATCGTGCCGCCCGATTGCTCCTTCCACTTCCACACTTCGCTCACGAACTCGTCGCGCGGCATGTCGCGGCGGTCGCGTCCGTTCTTGCGCAGCTCGCGTTCCACTACGTTTTGCGTGGCGATGCCCGCGTGATCGATGCCCGGAAGCCACAACGCGTCGCGTCCGTGCAGACGCTGCCAGCGAATGAGCACGTCTTGAATCGTGTTGTTGAGCACGTGGCCCACGTGCAGGACGCCGGTGACGTTGGGCGGCGGCATCAGGATGACGTACGGCTCCGCACCGCTCTCCGGCGCGGCCGCGCCGGCGCCGCTCTGCTCCCACTGTTCGTAGAGCCGTTGCTCGGTGGACTGCGGATCGTAAGGTTTGCCACGCTCCCGCTGCTGTGCGTCCGCGGGTGCGGTTTCGGACGGCGATGACATGCGTTCCCCCGTGTGTGATTCGGGCGACCGTATCACGCCGCGCGATTCGGGGCAAAGGCGGGGCGATCCTAGGAGCGGACGACGATCCTTCGCGTGAGGGTTCTGTCGGGCATCTCGAGGCGAACCACGTACAATCCGGACCCGACGCCCGCACCGTTGTGGTCGTCTAGGTGCCAGTCCACCTGTGACCGGAGCGCGGCGTCGAACCGCCGGACGCAGCGGCCTCTCACATCCACGATAACGACCGAGGCCGCGGTGCCGGATGGAACGCGCCAGGCGATGGTGCACCGCGTGGTGCTGGGATTCGGGCACGGCACATCGAGCCGCGCCGTACCCTCGAATGGGGCGAGCACTCCGACGACGGCGGCGGGCATCGGTCCCAGGAACCCGTGCCACGCTTCCATCACGCCCGACGCGCTGTACCCTGCGATCGGTTCACCGACAACGTCCTCGGCGACGAGCGAGCCGGTCTGCATCGCGCCGGCGCTTGCGACGACCGTGCGGAGCATCGACGTCTGCGCGTGCGTACCCGTGGCCGCGCCCAGCGCGGAGAGCGCAATGCACGCTGCGACACGGCGACTAGTTGCCATACGACACCGGCACACACAGCGCTTGCATCGTCGACGTGTAGAACGTTGGCGGCTGTAACAGCGTGATCCCGATCGCGTCCACGCGTGCCCATAGCGTGTACGTGTGCGAACCCGCGGACGCCGGGAGAACCGTCGTGTGCGAGAACGGCCATTCGCGCAGCTGGAAGTATGAGTAATACTGCTGTCGCTGGTCGATGGACGGTGGTGTGTTCTCGCCGAGGATGAACAGGACGGCGATGTAATTCCCAGGAAACGTGTTCGTGCGCTCTTGCCAATGGCCGCTCGCGGTGAGCCACACGTATCCGTCCGCCGGAGCGGTCATCGACAGCTGCGCGATGGGCACCCACGTCGACGTTCCGGGCACGTCCACCGACGCGTACGAATTCGCGAATGCCACGCCGGGCATCGGGCTCGACGTCGGGAGCAGCGCGCGCACGGCATACGGCACCGTGCCGACGCGAACGCGCGGCGCCAACTCCTGGCCCGCGTCCACCGTCACGCCCGCCCACATCGAATCGTTGCCCGCGAAGAGACCGCTGTCCGGCGTGAGATCCATGTGAAAGACCCCCTGCGCCACCGGCAGTGATTCCGTCTTCGAGTACAGCGGCACGCCGCGCACCGAGTCGTCGTAGAGGGAGACGGTGATCGAGTGCGTTCCGGTGAGCGGGACGCCGCCCTGCGCGACCTGTCCCGAGTAGGGGACGTGGACCGCGACGGCACCGGCGAGGGTCGGCGAAACGAGCGAGAGAAACGCGAGGCAGGCGAATCTGCGCATGGGAGATCTCCATCTCGGTGTCCGGGAGAATCGTGGCGTCCTTCCGCAAGTCTAGCCGTGAAGCGGGACCGGGCGACCATGCGACCAAAGTTCCGCGCTGTGCGAGTTCTTCCTGCCATCGGGAGAAGATGCGCTGTTGATCGTCGATCCGATCTGGTTCATGCGGTGGCCGGCGTGGTTGTGTTAGGCTCCCGGCCTCGCGTCCACGAAGGCAGGAGGAACACGGCCCATGTCGGAGGCAACAATGGTGGCCACGCCGCAGGAGACCACACACGCCGGATTCATCGTCGAGCGCGACACGCCGCGCGCCGGCGCCGTGACAATCACGCTCAACAACGGGCCGCTAAACGTGCTCACGCTCGCGATGATGGACGGACTCGAACGCGTCGCGCGGCAACTCGCGGACGACGACAGCGTGCGCGTCGTCGTGTTTCGCGCGAACGGCAAAGCGTTCTGCGCGGGCGCGGACATCGAGGAGCAATCGCAGAATCCGGCGGAGGTGATGGTCAACTCCATTCGCCGGTTGTGCAACAAGGTGTTCTATCTCCCGCAACCGACCGTGTGCGAAGTCGGTGGCGCGTGTCTCGGTGGCGGAATGGAGTTGATGCTCTGCTCGGACTTCGTCGTTGCGTCCGAGCGCGCGTCGTTTGCGGTGCCCGAGATCACGCTCGGGATTTTCCCGCCGGTGGCGGTGGTGTTGTTGCCGCGCCGCATCGGGTGGGCCGGCGCGAAGGATTTGTTGTTCCTCGGTCGCAAGATCGGCGCGGCGGAAGCGCGTGACTTGGGATTGGTCGTCGACGTGGTGCCGGTCGATCAAGTGAGCGCAAAGACAACGGAGTTGGTGGAGAAGCTGTTGTCGTATTCCGGCACTGCTCTGCGCGCGTTGAAGAAGGCGCTGCAGCAGTCGTCGGGGACGCCCCTGCCCGACGCGATGGCGAACGTCGGCGAGGTG
>CAZEPH010000321.1:0-3721 GCA_964514075.1 uncultured bacterium
GGCGGCCGTTCTGTTTGACGCCCCACGCTGCATAGGTCTACGGTAGACGTGCGAGCACGCATCCTGCCGCGTGTCGCGAGGAGGTGTTGAGTCATGGTCGCAGCCCCAAACCCCCCGGTTCGATCCGCAGGTTCTCTCCAAGCCGCAGATGTCCCGCCGCAGTTGATCGTCAAGTTCTCGGAGGCTGAGACACTCTCACATGCCGCGTCGATCGCGCTGATCGAGGGTGCGACACAGAAGGCATTCAGCGTGACCGGACCGCCCGCGCCCGTGATGCGCGCGCTCTTCCTGATTCCCGAGAAACGGACCGAGCAACTCGTGAACGAAGCGCGTGCCGCGGCCGCGCTCGAGGGTCGCACGGTGCCGGATCTCCTCAAGTTCTACGCGCGCCGGTTGCCGGACATCAGCGTGCTCCCACCGGCCGATGCCAAGGACGCAGTTGCGGCAATACACGCAGCGGTTCATGAACTCCGGCAAGACGGGCGCGTGGAATCCGCGTACATCGAATCGCCCCCCGCGCCGCCTCCCACACGGGTGCACTTCCTGGACGATCCTCAGGTCACGTCTCAAACGTATCTGAGGGCCGCGCCCGAGGGAGTGGGCGCGATACCTCTGTGGATGCTGGATCTTCCGAAGTGTGCGGGGGACGAGGTGCGGTTCGTGGACGTCGAGACGGGCTGGTACACGGATCACGAGGACCTCTCGCTCGCGAGCGCAACGCCGATCGTCGGCGTGAACAAGAACGACAAGGAACACGGGACGAGCGTGCTGGGCATCGTCAACGCGGTGGACAACACGAAGGGAATCGTGGGGCTGGCGCCGCACGCGATCGGTCGCATCGCGTCGCCGTACATCGAGTATTCATGGGGGGGAGCCACCCTCTCGTTGTACTCGCGCGCCTTGGCGATGTGGTGCGCGGCCGTGTCGTTGATGGACGACGTTCGCGGGCACGTGATGATCGTCGAAATGCAATGCACCGTGGTAGAGGCCGACGGCCCGGATGGAACCACGGGCGTTCTCCTGCCGGTGGAGGCGGAGTTGTTGAATTGGGCGGTGATCACCGTGGCGAGATACTGCGGCGTGGTGGTCGTGGAAGCGGCGGGAAACGGCGACCGCAAGATGCACGTGGGCGGCATCGCGAACCTACCGTCCGGGACGTTCGATTTCCTGAACGCCGCCCGCGACTCGGGCGCGATCATGGTAGCCGCGGGCAAGTACGTGCCCGCGGCCGGCATCACACCCGCCACCTACGTTCGCTACGCCGAGAGCAACTACGGGTCGCGCATCGACTGCTTCGCACGCGCCGACGGCCTATGCACGTTGTCCACCTCGCCGAGTGCCTATCGCGATGACTTCACGCAAACGTCGGCGGCGACGGCGGTCATCGCGGGCGTCGTGCTCGTGGCCCAATCGATGGCACGCCAGATCCTCCATCGAATGCTCACGCCGTCCGAGGTGCGCCAAGTCGTGCGCAGTTCGCTCGGGACACCGTCGCGCATCGGGAGCGGGATCCGGAGAATGCCCGACCTGATGCGGATCGGACAGGATCTCCTCGCGCGCGCAACCCCGTAGCGGGTCGCGCGCGCTGGAGTGGGAGCCTAGCCGCCGGGGACCGTCACCGTCGGACCGCCGGGGCCGCCTTTGTATTCCGTGAACGAATAGCCCCACGTCCCGCTAGCACCGTCCGCTATTCGATGAGCGCTAGAATCGCCGCTCGCGGGCACGACGATGTCCTCCACGTCTCCGGTGAACGGCCAGTCCCCCCCGGTGAACTCGATCACCAACTCGACGTCGGTGTGGTTTCGCCACACGACGTAATCTCCGGGGTAGAGGCCTTTGTGGGTGTTGGCGAGCACCATCGCGGTGCTGGAATCGCCGCCCTCCCAATCCACGTCGATGACCTTGGGAAGGATCGTGACCGTGACGACGGGACCCAGAAGACCTCGGAGCCTCGCCATCATCTCCGCCGACACTTCTACGAGAGGGGCGGTTCGGGCGCGCGCAACCATGCGCTTCGAGCCGGATCGCGGTCGCTTCTTCTTCGGGGGGTTCATAGGTTAGTCCTCCTTCAGTGAGTCAGTCGCCGCAACGTCCGGTTGTGTGACGAGCCGGCCGGCGGTTCGGGAAGCGATTGCGTCCCGGATCGAAGCAAGGTGCGGATCGCGCAGCAGCTTCCGCGCAGTGTAGCCCCGGTCGAGTATTTCCACGAACAGCTGGATCGCGCGGTCACGATCCCCGCAGCGCAGGTATGCGTTGGCGACGTATTCCATGCACAGGGGATCGTCCGGTCCGAGTTCCGTCGCGGTCGCGGCCGCGCGGAGAGCGTCCTCGGTCCGTTCGCTCATCGCGAGCCAATCGGCCAGCAACGCCCACCCTTCCGCGTCGCGCGGGTTCTGACGCAATCGCTCCTGCATGAGCGCGCACGCACGCTCCAGCGCCGCGCGCGTGTCGTTCTCGCGTCCGGGGAGCAACGCAAGCGTCGCGCCCTTGTTGCCCCACGCGACCGCGTCGTTCGGTTCCAAGAGAGTGGCTCGATCGAACGCGTGCGCTGCGGCGGGGAGATCCTGCAGGTAGTACAGGACCGTGCCGAGATTCCGGAACCCCTCCGCGCTCGGCCGCAATTCCATGGCGCGCTTCATCGGCTCGATCGCCTCCTCGAACCGATCCAGGTGAAAGAGCGCGGAGCCGAGTCCGCCGTGTCCCCACGCGCTGTCCGGCGCCAGTTGCGTGACCATCCGCCACGGCGCTGCGGCGCGCGCGTACTCGCCATGATGGAAGTATGCCGACCCCAATTGCCGGTACGTGCGCCAATCGTCCGGACGCAGCGCGATGGCGCGCTGCGCCGCGCGCACGCCATCGTCGAAGCGGCCCAGAGCGACGCATGCGCGCGCGAGGCCGAGTTCCGCGTCGACCATCGATGGATTCGCCGCGAGGGCGCGCGTGTACAGATCGACCGCATCGTCCGCCCGTCCGGTGGATTCGAGAACGTCGCCGCGCGCGAGCAGCACATCGGGGGCATCCGGATCGATGGCTTCCGCGCGGTGCGCGGCGGATGCCGCGCGGCTCGCCCACACACGTTGCTTCGTGAGCGCGCCCTTCGCGACGTACGCGCGTGCGAGGGTCGCGACGTGCGCGGCGGACGGCGACGCCGCATCCGCGAGGCGTTCGAGAATCGCAATCGCTCCGTCGACGGACGCGGGGACATCCGGCCGCAACAGGTAGCCGACCGCCTGCAGAAAGTGCTCGTGCGCAGCAGGGTCGTCGGCGTGCGGGCTGTGCGTGCCGAGCCGCGACACGCCGAGCGCGGCGCACACCCGTTCGACGACCGCGTCTTCGAGCGCGAAGACGTCGTCGATCGCGCCGTCCACCACGTCGCCGGCGAGTTGCTGTCCACTGTGCACGTCGAGGATCGAGTAGTTCACGCGGACGAGCGTGCCGGAGCGGCGCACGCGTCCGGTCAACACGGCGCCGGCGTCGAGTCGGCGTGCGTGCTGGATGGCGTCGGACAAGGTGGCTGCGACGGCGGAGGATGGGATCACGCGCACGTCGCTCGCGTGCGCGAGCGCGGATGCGAGCGCGTCCGTCACCCCCTGAGCGAGCGTCGTGACGGCGCGCGCGTCGAGCGCCTCGCCGACGGCGACGGCGGCGAACGCGAGCAGCGCGAGGTACCGAATCGCGGGAGCGATCGCCGTGCGTCCGTCGACTGGCGCCGCCGGTGGCG
>CAZEPH010000322.1:0-3712 GCA_964514075.1 uncultured bacterium
GTCGGCGCGCAGCGTGTGCAGCGGCACGCGGCCCTCGCGGTACTTCTCGCGACGCGCCATTTCCGCGCCGCCCAGGCGTCCGGCGACCATCACCTTCATGCCGAGCGCGCCGGCGCGCATCGTGGACTGCATCGCCTTCTTCATGGCGCGGCGGAAGCCGATGCGCTGCTCCAGTTGCCGCGCGATGTGATCCGCGACGAGCTGCGCGTCCAGATCCGGCTTCTTCACCTCGTCGATGTTGAGGTAGATCTCCTTGCGCGTGATGTGCTGCAGTTCGTCGCGCAGTTGGTCGACCTGTTGTCCCTTGCGCCCAATCACCAGGCCCGGCTTCGCCGTGCGGATGTTGATGGTCACGCGGTTCGCGGCGCGCTGGATCATCACCTTCGACACGTTCGCTTGCTGCAACCGCGTCTTCAGGTACTTGCGGATGAACAGGTCCTCGGCGAGCAAGGTCGGATACTCCTTGCGCGCGTACCACTTCGAGTCCCAGCTCCGGATGATGCCCAGCCTGAGCCCGACCGGATTGGTTTTCTGACCCACTCGTTCTCCTCGTGCGAGGGTTGGCGCGGCCGCGGTTGTTACCGCGCTCCGCGCGACGGCTTGAGTTCGTCGCTCACGATGATGGTGACGTGGCAGGTGCGCTTGAGAAGCGGCGTCGCCCGTCCCTGCGCACGCGGCAAGAACCGCTTGAGCGTGGGACCGGCGCCGAGACGCGCTTCCTTCACCACGAGCGCGTCCGGATCGACGTTGCCGTCCATCTGCACCGCGTTCGCAATGGCCGACTGCAGGACCTTCGTGATCGTCCGCGCCACCGGCCGCGGCGTGAAGCGCAACGTCTGAATCGCCGTCTCGACGTTGCGTCCCCGGATCAGGCCCAGAATCTGTCCCGTCTTCCGGGACGACACGCGGATGTAGCGCTGCGTGGCTTTCGCTTCCATGACCGCTCTTATCCCTTCCTACTTGCCCGGCGCGGTGACTTTTTCCTTCGCGCTGTGACCGCGGAACGTCCGCGTCGGCGCGAATTCACCGAGCTTGTGGCCTACCAGGTTCTCGGTCACGTAGACCGGGATGAACTTGTTGCCATTGTGCACCGCAAAGGTGTGGCCGATGAACTCCGGTGGAATGGTGGAGCGGCGCGCCCACGTCTTCACGACGCGCTTGTCTCCCCCCTTGTTCATCCCGTCCACCTTGGCCATGAGTTTGGCGTCCACGAACGGACCCTTTTTCAGCGACCGCGCCATTGTGTCTCCTAGCCCTTCGAGCGGCGACGCACGATGTATTTGTCCGACGACTTCGCCGTGCGCGTCCGATAGCCCTTGGTCGGCTTGCCCCACGGCGTACACGGGTGACGTCCGCCGGAGCTCTTGCCTTCTCCACCGCCGAGCGGGTGGTCGACCGGGTTCATGGCGACGCCTCGCACGTTGCCGCGGCGCCCGAGCCAGCGGCTCTTGCCCGCCTTGCCGATCACGATGTTCTCGTGCTCGACGTTGCCGACCTGGCCGATCGTCGCCTGGCACTCGACGTGGATCATGCGCATTTCGCCGGACGGCATCTTGAGCGTGGCGTAGTTGCCTTCGCGCGCGACGAGCTGGCAGTAGCTGCCCGCGCTGCGCGCGATCTGGCCGCCCTTCTTCGGGACCATCTCCACGTTGTGCACGTTCGTTCCGAGCGGGATCGCCCGCAGCGGAAGCGCGTTCCCCGGACGGATGTCCGCGTCCGGTCCCGACGAGAGCGTTTGCCCGACGTACACGTCCACCGGCGCGAGGATGTAGCGCTTCTCGCCGTCCGCGTAGTGGAGCAGCGCGAGGCGCGCCGAACGGTTCGGGTCGTACTCGATGGCCGCGACCTTCGCGGGGATGCCTGCCTTGTCGCGCTTGAAGTCCACGTTGCGCAAGCGGCGCTTGTGTCCGCCGCCGCGGTGCCACGCGGACACGTGACCGTAGTTGTCGCGTCCACCCGTGGACTTGCGCGGTTCAAGCAGAGACTTCTCCGGCGTCCGCTTCGTGATCTCCTCGAACGAAGAGACCGACTTGTAGCGGAGCGACGGGGTCACCGGCCGAAATGTCTTGAGCGCCATTCTGCGAGGGCTCCTGCTAGATGTTCTCGATGAGGTCGATCGTCTGGCCCTGCGCGAGCGTCACGATCGCCTTCTTCCATGCCGAGCGGTAGCCTTTGTGCACGCCGACGCGCTTCGGTTTTCCATCCATGTTCATGGTCCGCACGTCGTTCACCTTCACGGAGAAGATCGACTCGACGGCGCGCTTCACCTCGATCTTCGAGGCGCCGGGCGCAACGCGGAACAGATACTGGTTGCTCTTCTCGCGCATCACCGTGCCCTTCTCGGTGATGAGCACGCGATCGATGATCTGCCGCGGGTCGTTGGTCATCGCGCGTACACCTCCGTCATGCGGGCGAGGCCCTTCTGCGTGACGACGAGCGCGTGCGCGGCGAGCAGGTCGTGCGCGTTGAGGCTGTGCGCCACCGCCGTGTGGACCGTCGGGATGTTGCGCGCCGAGCGGAACACGTTCGCGTCGTACGCGTCGGTAACGAGGAGCGTCTTCTTGCCCTCGAGACCCAGCTTCTTGAGAAGCGCGGCCACCTCGCGCGTCTTGGGCTCGGCGAGCGTGATGCCCTCGAGCACGAACACGTTCCCCTCCGCCGCGCGCGCTGACAGCGCGGACGTCATCGCCAGCCGGCGAATACGCTTGGGGATCGTGTACGAGTAGTCACGCGGGTGCGGCCCGTGCGCGCGACCACCGCCGGTCCACACCGGCGACGTGTTCGTTCCCGCGCGTGCGCGTCCCGTGCCCTTTTGCCGCCACGGCTTGCGGCCACCACCGGTCATCGTGGACCGTGTCTTGGTGGACGCCGTGCCTTGACGCTGGTTCGCGTTGTAGCACTTCACCGCTTCCCACATCGCGTGCACGTGGACCGGCGTGTCGAACAGCGCAGCCGGCAGCTGCGTATCGCCCTTCGCGTCCCCCGCCGCGGTGTAGATCTTTGCGGTCGCCATTGCTCGTGTCTCCTTACGCCGGCTCGCCGACGCGGCGGACCCGCGGCTTCGGCACCGCGGAGTCGTGAATCAAGAGGAAGCAGTTGCGCGCGCCCGGCACGGAGCCTTGCACGAGCAGGAGGTTCTGCTCTTCCTTCACGTCGACGATGGTGAGGTTCTTCACGGTGCGCCGCACGTTGCCCATGTGGCCCGGCAGGCGCTTGCCCTTGATGACGCGCGACGGGTACGCGCTCGCGCCGATCGATCCCGGTTGGTCGTGCGTGGTGCACCCGTGCGTGGCGCGCCCACCCGTGAAGTGGTGGCGCTTGCGCGTGCCCTGAAAGCCGCGACCGATGGAGATGCCGGTGACGTCGACCTTCTTGCCCTTCGCGAACTGCGCGACGCCGATCTGCTGGCCCACGCTGAACGCGGCGGCATCGTCCACGCGGAACTCACGCAGGATGCGCGCCGGCGCACGGCCGTTCGCCTTGCTGCAGTGGCCGGCCTCGGCCTTCGACACCGTCTTCGCGCGACGCTTGCCGAAACCCAGTTGCACCGCGCTGTACTTGTCGCGCGCGGGCGTTTTCACCTGCACCACGTCGCACTCGTCCGCCAGGATGACGGTGACCGGCACCATCGTGCCTTTGTCATCGTAGATCTGGGTCATCCCGACCTTCTTGCCGATCAGCATGTGCGTCTCTCTCTCTTACGTCTTGATTT
>CAZEPH010000323.1:0-3689 GCA_964514075.1 uncultured bacterium
GACCGACGACGAGGCGCGCATGCCCGTGAAGCTCGCGAGCAAGGTCGCGGTTGGATCGGTGGTGGGTGTGCTGAGGCGCTACACGTCGGGCGCGTCCGCGCCGGAGCCCGTTGCGGTGAATCGCTGATGCCCCATCCCGAGGCCGATCTCTCCGCGATTCGCACTGTACCGGTGCGCGGTCGGCGCGTGTCGCTTGGCACGGCGCCGCGAGTGGAGCCGCACGATGCGGCAGCAGTCGTCGAGCGCTTGCCGGACGTGCTGGCCGCGCGCGATCTCCGACGCGTGATCGACGAGGTCGTCAGGGCGCGTCGCGCGGGGCGTCGCGTTCTGGTCATGTGCGGCGGCCACGTGGTGAAAGTGGGTGCGATGCCCGCCATCGTGGATCTCGTGCGGGATGGGCTCGTCACCGCCGTGGCCCTCAACGGCGCCGCGGCGATTCACGACGTCGAACTGGCGCTCTTCGGCGAAACCTCCGAGGACGTGCAATCTACTTTGCTGGACGGGACGTTCGGCATGGCCGAGGAGACGGGGCGTTTCGTGAACGACGCAGCGGCGCGCGGGGTGGACGAGGGCATTGGCCTCGGCGAAGCGCTGGGCGGTGCGCTGCGTGACGCGCACGCGCCGGGGACGGCCACGAGCATTCTTGCCGCCGGCGTGGAGTGCGGCATTCCGGTGACCGTGCACGTCGCCGTGGGGACGGACATCACGCACCAGCATCCGCGGGCGCGCGGCGAGGTGATCGGCGCATCGTCCTTCAGCGATTTCCGCGTCCTCGCGCACCACGTCTCGGGGATGGATCGGGGCGTGGTGCTCAACCTGGGATCCGCAGTAGTGCTGCCGGAGGTGTTTCTCAAGGCCCTCGCGGTTGCACGCAACCTTGGGGCGAGCGTCGGTGGGTTGATCGCGGCGGACTTCGACATGATTCGGCACTACCGCCCCGTGACGAACGTGACCGTGCGCCCGACCCATCCGGACGGGTGGGGGACGCACATCACGGGGCATCACGAGATCATGATCCCGCTCCTGTCCGCGGCGATTCGCGCGGCGTGGAACACAACGTCCTCAGACAGAGCAGCAGAGCGCCGACAATAGAGGCGGAGGAAAGGCGCCTTGACCGCGGGCGCTCAGCGCTGATACGGTTTCCCAATGTGGGTAATAGACTTACAGTGCAGAACACGCGGTTCGCTCGGAAGAGCGTACCGGGCGGCATGGCCTTCGCAGGGACGGTGGAGGATGGTTCGCGCGTGACTCACGTAGTTGGTGCCCCTTCCCCCAGGGGGAAAGGCCGGCTGTCCGTCGCGTGCGGAAGTGTTCTCTTTCTCTTCAGCTTCGTCGCTCTCATGGGGTGCGCGAGCGGTGGTGCGCGGTACGTCCCACCCTCTGTCGGGGCCGCCGACGTCGTCGAACATCCGTCTCCGGATCCGTACCGCCTGAACGTCGGGGACGACGTGCAGATCGACGTGCTCTGGCATCCGGAGTTGCAGTCCGTCCAGAAGATTCGTCCCGACGGCCGCGTCACCGCCACCGGGTATGGCGATGTCGTCGCCGCGGGGCGCACCGTCGCAGAGTTGGACTCCGCTCTCACGTCTTCCTTCGTCCAGCAGTTCCGCGACCCGCAGGTCTCCGTCACGGTGCGCAACACCGCAGAACTCCGCGTGTACGCCTTCGGTGAAGTGAAGCTGCCGGGCACGGTCACGTTCGTTCCCGGCATGCGGTTCCTGGACGTGATGGCCGCCGCCGGCGGCGTCTCGAAACTCGGTCAGATGAACACCGCGCTCCTCGTGAAGCGCCGCGGACCGATGGGCACGCCGATCGCGTACCGGCTCAACGCGAATCACGCACTCGCGAGCGGCGGAACCACGGACAACCCTCCTCTCGATCCGTACGACATCGTCTATGTGCCGCGCAGCATTCTGGGGCAGGCCTCCATCGTATTCGAGCAGTTGCTCCTCACGGCAGGCGTGCCGGGCGATCTGTACTTGAAGGGGTGGGACATATCGCGCCAAGGGGTGAGCCAGACGATTCAAGTGCGCAACGGGACGGGGCAGTAGGCGCGCGATGGACGAGACCCGCACACACGCCACCATTCGGGACTTCCTCTCCGTCGTCTTTCGGCGGAAGTGGATCATCCTCGCCATTTTCGGTGCGGCCACCGCCACCGTGCTCGGGCTCAATCTCGCGACGCCGGTCCTGTACGAATCCACCGCACGCGTTCTCGTGAGCCGCGGGGAGCGGCAAGGCGTGTTCGAGACGGGCGTGAAGATTCTTCCGCGCGAGGAAGACATCGCCTCCGAAATCGAACTCGTGCGCAGTGAGCCAGTGATCAAGGCCGCGCAAAAAGCCCTCGATGCCGCGCGCACCGCGGAGCACCTCCCGAAGATCCCGATCCTCGCCGGGAACGTGTACGGGGCGGTCGTCGGCGAGTCGAACGTGCTCGAGATCAACTACCAGGACAACGAGCGCGAGCGATGCCAGCCCGTCGCGAACGCGGTCACCGACGCGTACATCGCGCTGCACGAGCAGATGCGATCGTTACCCGCGGTGGATTCGTTCTTCACCCGCGAGCTGGCCCACACACGCGAGCAATTGAAGTACTGGCAGAATGCGCGTGCCGCGTTCCTCCGCTCGAACGAGATGCTCGGCACCGAGGCAGAGAGGCAGTTCCTGCTCAAGGAACTGGACGATCAGCGTGTGCACGAGTCAGAAGAAGCGCGCGAAATCGCCGGCGCCCAACGCCAGATCTCCGGCGCCCGCTCGCTGCTGCAGGGCCGCGACCGCGTGGATGTGCCGTTCACGTCGGACGTGCAGATCGGCAACGAGGTCGTGATCACGGAGATTCAGAAGTCGCTGATCTCGGCGCGCGTCGCTCTGTCCGACGTGGAGGGACGCTACGCGAGCGACGCACAGCCCGTGACGGTGGCGCGGGGGAACGTCGCGCGCCTCGAGCGCATGCTCCGCGACGCGGTGGATGACCGCGTGCGTCTGCTCGACCAAGAACTGTCGGTCAGGCGCGCCAAGCAGGCCGTGACGCACTCCGCGATCACGGTCCTGGAGAAGCGCCTGTCTGGGTATCCGGAAAAGTACGAAGTGCTCGGCGACATGGACCGCACCATCTCGCTGCTCATCGCAAACGACAAGGAACTCACGAGCAAGATGCTCGCGGCGGACATCAACAAGGCATCTACCGCGCCGACGTTCGTCGTCACGAAGCTGCGGTCCGCCTCATGGCCGGTCGCGAAGAACACGAAAGACTACGTGCGGCTCGCTCTCACGCCGCTGCTCTCGCTGGCCGTGGGGCTCGGGCTCGCGTTCTTCCTGGAGAGCCTCGACAACTCCATCGCCACGGCGTCCGCCGTGGAGAACGGACTGAAACTCCGACTGCTCGCCTCCGTGCGGGACGTGCGATAGGGGCATGGGAGAGACACTGTCGTGACGAAGATCTCCGACGCCCTGCGCGAGACGGAAGGCGAAGGCGAGTTGCCGGCGGGGACCGCGACCGGCCGCGCGCCACGTGCGACCAGTCTGCTGACGCCCGTGCGCTCCGGTCGCGCGCCCGGGAACGACCCCGTGAATCTGTCGGTGGAGAAGGACCTCCTCACACTGCGCACCACAATCGAGGCGCTCCTCCCGGCACAGACGTCGCGATACGTTGCGTTCGTGCCCCCGCGCGGCAGGGAAGGGACCACCAC
>CAZEPH010000324.1:0-3686 GCA_964514075.1 uncultured bacterium
CGAAGAGCGGCGCGGGATACGATCTGTGGATGGACGACGTGATGTTCGACTCGGTCGCGACGATCAGCAACCCACGCCCGTCCATCTCGACGCAGACACTCAGCTCGGTCGTGGGATCCACAGCCACCGTGCTGGGGACGAGGGTGACGTACGCGGTGGACGGGACGGACCAAATCGTCGAGCACTCCCCAGCGTACTTCACCTATGAGTCCACCGACACGACGGTGGCGACGGTGTCGAATGGTACGATCCGCGTCATCGGAAGCGGGCGCGCGACCATCACGGCTCGCCTCGACACGCTCAGAGCGATCGGGAGCATTACGATCAACGCGTCGACGCCGCCCACCATCGCGGCGCCCACGCCCACGGTTCCGGCGGGCGACGTGATCGCGCTGTTCAGCAATGCCTACACGAACGTTCCTGTGGATACATGGTCCGCTACGTGGGACCAGGCGGACGTATCCGACATCAAGATCGCCGGGAACGACGTGAAGCTGTGGACGAACCTGCTGTTCGCGGGCATTGAGTTCACCTCGCACACGCTGGACGTCTCGCAGATGACACACCTCCACGTGGATGTGTGGATCCCGGATGGCTCGACGTTCAAGATCAAACTCGTCGACTTTGGCGCGGACAATGCGTTTGGCGGCGGCGATGACCGCGAGCACGAGTTGACGATCAACGCGAACTCCGTGCCGCCTCTGCAAACCGGTACATGGGCAGCTCTCGATCTTCCGCTCGAGAACTTCACCGGCCTGACGACGCGGTCGCATCTCGCGCAGTTCATCATCTCCGGCGACACGCGAACCGTCTACGCCGACAACATCTATTTCCGCAAGTAGGGGGCATCGCATGCCGGCCGGTCGAAAGCGAGTGACCCCGAAGAAAAAGGCCCCCGCGAAACGCGCCGGCGCCGGCAAGAGTCCGCTCACCAATGCGAACCTCCGCCTCATTTGGCACGAGCGACGGATTTCGCGCGCCGACATCGCGCGCCGCACCGGCCTCTCTCGCTCCACGGTGTCCGAGTCCGTCGATGCACTCATGCCGACGGGGCTGATCGAAGAGGTTGGCGCGGGCCCGTCCCGCGGCGGGCGACCGCCGATCGTCATCGAGTTCCGCGACGACGCGTTCGGCATCCTGGGAGTGGACATGGGGGCGGCGCACGTGTCGGTCGTGCTGACGGATCTGCGCGGGCGTGTCATTGCGTGGGAGCATCGGAGCCATTCCGTTCGAACGGATCCCGACGGAACGCGGGCGCTCATCATGGACCTGTGCGATCGATGCCTCTCGACGTGGTCCGGCGGGCTCGAACGCATGGTGGGTATCGGCATCGCCGTTCCGTGCCCCGTGGATCCCCGGCACCCCGAGTTGTTCTCCGAGGTCGTGCTTCCGGAGTGGGGTGGCGTGAGCGGCTTCTCGGCGATCTCGGAGCGATACGGCCTGCCCCTCATGGTCGACAACGATGCGAACCTCGGCGCGCTGGCAGAGCGGTGGTGGGGAGCGGGACGCGCGGTCGACGACTTTGCGTACATCAAGGTCGCCACGGGTGTCGGCTCCGGTCACGTCATTCGCGGGCACATCTATCGGGGGGCGACGGGTGTGGCGGGTGAGATCGGCCACCTCGCCATCGATCCCAACGGGGACGTGTGCATTTGCGGACTGCGCGGATGTCTGGGGACCATCATCGGAGCCGCCGCTCTCGTGAAGCGCGCGCGCGCACTGCGCGACCGATTCCCGCAGAGCGCGCTGAACGGCGCAGCGCTGACCGTTGACGCTATCGAAGATGCGGGTTTGGCCGGCGATCCGCTCGCGCTCGCCGTTGTGCGTGAGGCAGCAGAGCACCTCGGGGTGGCGATCGCCGGTTTGGTCAATCTCATGAACCCCGAGTTGGTCATCATCGGGGGCGGCATCGCACGGCTCGGCGAAGCGCTCCTCGATCCCCTCCGCGAAACGATCAAGAAACGGACGCTCATTAGCTCGCTCAGCGTGTGCAACGTGACGACGAGCGAACTGGGTACGCAAGCAACCGCAGTGGGGGCAGCGACGATGATTCTCGAAGCAGCGCTTGCCGATTCGGCACTCTTTCCGACGGTGCGCCGCCGGAGGGCGCGGCGATGATCCGCCACAAGATGTCCTGGAGCCGGCGCGCATCGGTCGCATTGGTTGCACTCGCAACGACCACGCTCGCGAGTTCGTGCGTCCAGAACACGGGGTTGCCCGAATGGACGCTGGTGTGGGAGGACAACTTCGACGGCGCAGTGGACTCCCCTCCGGACCCGTCGCGATGGCGGTACGACGTGGGGACGGATTGGGGCAACGCGCAGCTCGAGTACGACACCGCGCGCACCTCGAACGTCTCTCTTGATGGAAATGGGCATCTCGTCATCGTCGCGCGGAAGGAGAACTACCAAGGGCGCGCGTATACATCGGGACGCATCAACACGAGCGGCTTGGTGAACGTGCAGATCGGGCGCATTGAAGCCCGCATGCAGTTGCCGTCGGGGCAGGGGTTGTGGCCCGCGTTCTGGCTCCTCGGGTCGAACTTTCAGGCGGTCGGGTGGCCGGCGTGCGGCGAGATCGACATCATGGAGTACCGCGGTCAGGTGCCGAACGTCGTGAGCGGCAGCTTGCACGGACCGGGCTACTCGGGCGGAAACGCGCTCACTGGCTCGTACGCGGCGCCGCAAGGGAGATTCGATGACGGGTTCCACGTGTTCGCCATCGAATGGGACTCGACGTCTATCGCATGGCTCGTGGACGGCAGTGTGTACCAGAGGTTCACGCGCGAGGATGTGCCGCCGAACACGCAATGGGTGTTCGACCGCCCGTTCTTCGTCATCTTGAACGTCGCCGTGGGCGGGAACTACGTCGGCCCACCGAATGCGGTCACCACTTTCCCGCAAACGATGACGGTAGACTACGTGCGCGCGTACGGACTCGGTTCGTGACAACGGGCGGTGACCTCCGCCTCATCGCGTGGCGTGCGGCGCTCGCGATCGCCGTGGCTCTGACGGCCGGCTGCGCGCAGCAACGTGTGCCGCCGCCGTCCGGAGTGCTCATCGTGTCGCAGGAACAGCAAGCGTCGTGGGTCCGCAACTTCAACCCGCTCACCACGGCGACGGCTGCGCGATGGCCGACCCTCGCGGGCATCTACGAACCGATGTTCGTGTTCAACAGCGTCACCTCGGAGTACGTCCCGTGGCTGGCGGTTCACCGCGAGTGGCGTCAGGGAACGCGTCTGCTGCGTGTCACGACGCGCGACAGCGTGCTCTGGTCCGACGGGCAGCCCTTCACCGCGCGCGACGTTGCCTTCACGTTCAACCTGCTTCGCCGATTCCCGGCATTGGACCGCCGGGGCGTGTGGGGCTTTCTCTCGAGCGTCGAAGCCCGCGACGAGCGGACAGTGGACTTCGTGTTCCAGCGCGCCTTCATTCCGGGATTCGACGAAATCGCTGCGCAGCAGATCGTCCCGGAACACGCATGGCGTGACGTCGCCGACCCGGTCGCTTACGCGAACGAGAACCCCGTTGCGACCGGTCCGTTCACGGAAGTGCGCGTCTTCCGCAATCAAGTGTTCGAACTTGGACGCAATCCGCGCTACTGGCAGAAAGGCCGGCCGTTCTTCGACGCGATCCGCTGCCCCGCTTTCCCGTCGAACGACCGGGCCAATCTCGCGCTCGTCTTCG
>CAZEPH010000325.1:0-3680 GCA_964514075.1 uncultured bacterium
CCAGCGATCGTCATCCACGATCACGACGCCCAGCACTTCTGCGTTCGCGAGCGGGGCCTTTAGCACTTCGCTAGCATCGCGCAATTCGTCCATCGTTCCCGACACGTGCACACGGTCCCCGGACTGCAGCGGGAGCGACGGGTCGTCAGTCCCGAGCGCCGTGCCTTCACGAAGGATGTCGATGATTTGGATCGATCCGCCGACGCGCTTGAGAAGTTTGCCGATTCGGAGGTGCTTGGGCATGGCGTCCGTGAGGTGCAAGAGCGCGTGGTACGGACGGGGCGCGCGGTCGGTGCCCGTGTCGCTCGTCGGCAGCAGGCGCGGCATGATCAGCCACAGGTAGGGGATGGCGACGAGCGCCGCGAGGGCCACCATGCTTGTGAAGGAGAATATCCCCATCGGACGCATCCCGAGGTCGCCCGCGATCGACAGCACCAGGATGTTCGTCGACGTCCCGATGCCCGACGCGGTGCCGCCGATCAGGATCGCGCAGTTGACCGGCATCAGGGTCTTCGATGCCGGAATGTCGGCACGCCGCACGAGGTCGAGCAGGATCGGCAGGGCGAGGATCAGGATTGGCGTATCGTTGACGAACGCGCTCATGAGCATGCAAAGGAGCAGCGTGCAGAGCATCCCGAACGCCCGGTTGAACCGCCACAGCCGCGCGATGACGCGGGCGACCGAATCCAGCGCGCCCGTGACGACGAGGCCACGCCCGAGGATCATGAGACAACTGATCGCCACGAGCGCTTCGTGGCCGAACCCGCCGAAGGCCACCTCCATGCCTGTGTACCGCCCGGCATTCTCGAGCGGAAAGAAGTAGAACCCGAGCGCCAGTACCGCGATGAGACCAAGGCAGACAACCTCGATCCGGACGCGCGCCTGCGCGAACAGGACGAAGACCACGATCGTGACGACGAGCATCGCCACCGCGTGGGGCGAGGGGAACTCCAGCATGTTCCGCGTCTCCATGACGACGAGTGGCCCGCTTTTCGCCCAAGATAGTCCTGCTCTTCGAAGGGAGACAAGAGTCATATGGCGCGGTCGGTTACCAGCGCCACCCCTTGTCATAGGATTGTCACACAAGAGTTCTAGGGTGCGGTCGGCCGGATTCGTACAATCCCGGGACACTCACGGAGGATGACGAACGTATGAACGTGATTCGGGACAGAGGGGCGATCTCCGCCGTCGCGGCGGTACCGCTCGTGCCAACGAGTCCGCCACGCTCGCGCACTTCCGCATCACTCACTGCGACGGGCCGACCGATCACGCAACCGTGACGCGCAACGCACACGCGCGCGGGTTGCTCCGCGCCCTCGGGGAAGGCAACGCGGGCGACGCGCTCTTCCGCTGGATCACCGCGGCGTTCGGCGCGCTAGTGCTCTGCGTGCTCCTCGCGATGGCGGTGAACATCGCGCGCACGGGCGCACCGGCGCTCGCGCACTTCGGCCCGGGGTTCGCGTTTCGCAGCGTGTGGGATCCCGTGCGCGAGGTGTTCGGCGCGCTGCCGTTCATCTACGGCACGGTGGTGTCGTCGTTGCTTGCGTTGTGTATCGCGGTGCCGATCGCGCTCGGCATCGCGATCTTTCTCTCCGAATTGGCGCCGCAAGGCGTGCGCGGTCCGATCGCGTTCGCGGTGGAGTTGCTCGCGGCGGTGCCGAGCGTGATCTACGGGCTGTGGGGCATCTTCGTGCTCGCGCCGTGGCTGCGCAACCACGTGGAGCCCGCACTCAACCGCACGCTCGGATTCCTCCCGTTCTTCCGCGGGCCGAGCCAAGGAATCGGCATGCTGGCGGGCGCGGTGATCCTGGCGATCATGATCCTCCCGACGGTCTCCTCGGTGAGCCGTGAGGTGTTGCGCGCGGTGCCGCTCACGTTGCGCGAGGGCGCGCTGGCACTCGGCGCCACGCGGTGGGAGACGATTCGCCGGACGGTGCTGCCGTATGCGCGCTCGGGGCTGGTGGGCGCGGTGATCCTCGGCCTGGGCCGCGCGCTCGGCGAAACAATGGCGGTGACGATGGTGATCGGCAATCGCCCAGACATCTCCGTGTCTCTCTTCGCACCGGCATATACAATGGCGAGCGTGCTTGCGAACGAATTCACGGAAGCGACGAGCGCGTTGCACGTGTCGTCGCTCGCGGCGATCGGGTTCTTGTTGTTCGTGCTGACGCTATTGCTGAACGTGATCGCGCGGCTACTCGTGTGGCGCGTGGGGCGCCTGCCCGGCGGGGCGCGCACGTGACCGTGACCACGGCGTACACGCGCAAGAAACTCGCGGATCGCATCGTGCGCACGCTGTGCCTGCTCGCGACGCTCGCCGCGCTGATTCCGCTCGGAAGCGTCCTCTCATACGTCGTGTTTCGTGGCGCGCGTGGCCTGAACTGGGCGTTCTTCACGTCGCTGCCGCATCCGGTGGGCGAACCGGGCGGCGGCATGGGCAATGCGATCCTTGGCACGTTGCAGTTGGTCGGCCTCGCGTGCGTGTTCGGCGTGCCGGTGGGCATTGCGGCGGGGCTCTTTCTCTCGCAGTTCGGCAACGGGCGCCTCGGCTCCGCTGTGCGATTCAGCGCGGACGTGCTCGCGGGGGTGCCGTCGATCGTCGTGGGGTTGTTCGCGTACGCTGTGATCGTGCGGCCGATGCACCACTTTTCCGCGCTCGCGGGCGCTGCGGCGCTCTCGATCATCATGCTGCCGACGATCACGCGCACCACGGAGGAGCTCCTGCGCCTGGTGCCGTCGACGCTCAGAGAGGGCGCGCTGGCGCTCGGCGTCTCGCAATGGCGCGCCACGCTGCTCGTGATCCTGCGCACCGCACTCCCCGGGATCGCAACCGGACTCATGCTCGCGGTCGCGCGCGTGGCGGGCGAGACGGCGCCGCTCCTCTTTACCGCGCTCGGCAGCTCGTTCTGGACGACGCGCATCGATCAACCGATGGCCTCGCTTCCGGTGCAGATTTTCACGTATGCTGTCTCGCCGTACGATGAGTGGCAGCAGAAAGCGTGGACCGGCGCGCTGGTGCTGGTGGCGCTCGTGCTGATTCTCAACGTCAGCGCACGACTGCTTGTGCGAGGAAGAACACGATGACGACGCTCACGCTCGCTCCCCCACCACCGCAGGAGACGATCACCACGTCGACAGCGCCGCACGATCCGGAACCGCCCGCGCACACCGCACCCGCGCCGCGCGAGAAGATGCGCGCCGAGAACCTGCGTGCGTACTTCGGCAAGACCGAGGCGCTGCACGGCGTCACGCTGCCGGTCGTGGAGAATCGCGTCACGGCGATCATCGGTCCCTCGGGCTGCGGCAAGTCCACGTTCATCCGCTGCCTCAATCGCATGCACGAAGTGGTGCCGGGCGCGCGCGTGGACGGCCGCGTGGAGTTGGACGGCGACGACATCTACGCGCGCGAGATCGACGCGGTGGCGGTGCGCCGCCGCGTGGGCATGGTGTTCCAGAAACCGAATCCGTTTCCGACGATGTCAATTCGCGACAACGTGCTCGCGGGGATGATCCTCAACGGCATCCGCGTGCCGGACTCCGACGCGCTCGTGGAAAAATGCCTGCGCGACGCCGCGATGTGGGACGAGGTGAAGGACGTGCTGGGCCGCTCCGGCGCGAGCCTCTCGGGAGGACAGCAGCAGCGTCTGTGCATCGCGCGCGCGCTTGCACTGCAGCCGGAG
>CAZEPH010000326.1:0-3673 GCA_964514075.1 uncultured bacterium
CTTCTTCGTGTTCGGGTCGCCCGTCTGCACCATGAAACCCTTGATCACACGGTGGAACTTCACGCCGTTGTAGAAGCCCTTCTTCGAGAGCGCGATGAAGTTCTTCGTCGTGATGGGCGCTTCCTTCGTATACAACTCCGCGGTGATGGTGCCGAGCGTCGTCTCGATGACGGCGACGTCCTTGGCGGCGGCTGCGGTCGCACCGACGGTGAGGAGTGCGGCGGCCGCACCCACGCGAATCGACTTGAACATCCAGAATCCTCCTGTGACGAGTGCGGGAACGCACGAAACTACCCGATTGCGTGGGACGCGTCGAGCGCGACACAAAAAACACCCGGCGCCGCGAGACGGAGGACTCGCAGCGCCGGGATCATCGTTCGGGGTTCACCCTGCCCACGCGCCTTACACGGTCCCCCGGGACGCGGTTCCCACGAGTTTGCGCAGACCCGAGGCGTGCTTGGATCGTTGGAGCGAGGCGATGACTTTCTGCGTGCGTGGGGCTGCACGCATGTGCCTCGCGACGCGTGCGAGGTCCCGTGGTTCGTCGATGTCGTACCACGAGGCGATGCGGACCGTGCGCACGCCTCGCGCGCGGAGCGCGCGCACCGCGCTCGCGCACTCGCGACCGCTGCTCCACGGGATGTCCGCGAGCACCGCGCGCGGGAATGCGATCCGGCTCGCGAGGAGGTAGAAGCCTCCGTCCTGCGCGGGGCCGAGAACCACCGGCACGCGCGTGAGAGCACATCGCGCAGCGTGGATCCGCGCAAGCGGCAACGTGGGGCTGTCGCTGCCGATCACGATGACGTGCGCGTACCCACGCCTTCGGGCGTCCGCGATCGTGTGCTCGAGGCGGTCGCCGAGCGTGCGCCCGCGCTGGCGGCGGCATCGCGCTGCATACGCGCGTGCCTCCGTGCGCCGCGCGGGCGGGGCGTACGCCAACTCCACGTCCACGTTCGGTACGCGAGCCACGAGGTCCAGCGTGTCGAGGAGAGAGGCGCGCTGCAGACGCGTGGCATCGCGTGGCGCAAGACCGAGGCGCGTTTTCACCGCGCCGCATCCGGGGATCTTGCTGTACACGACGATGAGCGTGCGCCTCACGCGGAACGCAGCGCCTCGCGCGCGATCGTGCCGAGAATGCCTGCGGCGGCGCGAAGGGAGCCGAGCACGGAGCCGGAGATCTTCGACCTCCCAATACGCCGCCGGTAGCCCACGGGGACTTCCACGCACCGCACGCGGCGCTTCGCGGCCTTCACCTGCATTTCCACAGTCCATCCGAACGCGCGATCGCGCATCGCGAACGAGTCGAGCGTGGTGAACCGCACGGCGCGCAGCGGTCCCAGGTCGGTGAACGTCACACCCCACAGCAGCCGGATCAGCGTGGTGGCGAGAGCGTTGCCCGCGCGCGCGTGCGGCGTGAGCGCGCCGCGCTCGCGTACGCCGCGTGCGCGCGAGCCGATCACGAGGTCCGCTTCGTTCGCCAGAATCGGCTCGACGACGCGCGCGATGTCGGCGGGATCGTCCGCACCATCCGCGTCGAGAAACACCAGGCACTCGGGACGTATGGAGCGTGCCGCGTCGATTCCCGTGAGACAGGCCTGTCCGTATCCGCGCCGCTCCTCGCGGCGCACGATGCACCCCGCCGCTCGCGCAATGTCGCCCGTGCGATCCGTCGAACCGTTGTCCACGACGATCACGGCATCGATGACGTCGCGTGGTAGGGACGCGAGAACGCTCGGCAAAGCGCGCTCCTCGTTGAGCGCGGGCATTATTGCCGCCACCCGCGTCACGCGCGCCGCTCGCGCAGCGACGCGCCGGCCACCCACAGGAACCCGCAGGCGAACAACGCGAGAACCGGGACGATCTGCACGACCCGGAGATGCACGGCCACGCCGATCGTGCACAGCAAGTATACGGCGAGCGCCGCTTCGATCAGCGTGTGCGCAGAGCGCTGCGGCCGGTACCACCGCGTCCGCGGCGGCGCGCGCCGGTCGTCGCTCAGCGAGTACTTGGGCGTGCGGACGAACGGCGAGACCCGCCCGCGCAGCGCGTCCACCACCGCCGCGCCGTTGTTCACCGTCATCCCGACGCCGAGCGCCATCAACGCGGGCAGCAATCGCACGCCGTGCCAGGCCCCGAGGCCTGCGAGGTGCGCGGTCACCGCGTAGTACATCGCCACGGAGACGCTCGCGAGTACGAAGAACACCGCGTACAGGGACAGTTGCTCGAGTCGCACGGCCGCATGCGACGTGAGCGTGAGAGGCAACGCGAGAAACACGGGGATCGCCATGAGCACGTAGGCGACGTTGTTTGTGAGGTGGAAGGTCGCCTCCAGCTTCACCCCGAACGGAACGTCCGACGCCCAAATGCGTCCGAGCAGCTTCCGCCCCGTTTGTACGGAGCCCTTCGCCCAGCGAAACTGCTGCGACTGAAACGCGGCCATCTCATCGGGCAGCTCGCTCGGGCACACGGCATCGACGACGTATGCGAGACGCCATCCCGCGATCTGCGCGCGATAGGAGAGATCGAGATCCTCGGTGAGCGTGTCGTGCTGCCAGCCGCCGGCCGCGCGAATCGCCGCCGTGCGCCACACCCCGGCGGTGCCGTTGAAGTTGAAGAAACGCCCGGAACGCGAGCGGGCGGTGTGCTCGAGAAGGAAGTGGCCGTCGAGGAGCAGGGCTTGCACGCGCGTCAGCAGCGACGTGCGGCGGTTGGTGTAGCCCCATCGCGCTTGCACGGCGCCGACATCGGACTGTGCGAAGTGCGGGATCGTCTCGCGCAGGAAACCGCGCGAGGGAACGAAGTCCGCGTCGAAGATTGCGACGAACTCCGCGTCGGTGCGTGCGAGGCCGTGATCGAGCGCGCCGGCCTTGAAACCGGTGCGCGCATCGCGCACCACGTGCGCGATGCGCACGCCCGTGCGTGCATGCCACGCCACGGCACGCGCGACGATGTCGCGCGTGTCGTCCGTCGAATCGTCCAGCACTTGCACGTCGAACCGGTCGCGCGGATAGTCCATCGCACACACCGCGTCTATCAACCGCTCCGCAACGTGGCGTTCGTTGTAGAGAGGGAGTTGCACGGTGACGCGCGGCCACTCGGCCGGCGCGCCCGCGCGCGGGGTGCCGTGCCGCGTGCGCACGTACAGTGCCAGAATCACGTACCGGTGAATGCCGAACACGGCGAGGCACGCGAGCGCAAGCCAATGCAGCACCGCCGGGATCGTCTCGAGAAAACCACTCACGGCCGTGTTGCGCCTCCCGCTATTCTGCGCGCGTGTACGTTCAACGAATCCTGCTCGCGGGCGGCGCGCTCGTGTGCGCCGCGACAGTTGTCGCGCGCGGGACGCCCGACCCGGTCGCCACGCCGTGGCCCGTGGTCGCGGCGCTCGTCATCGCATCCGGCGGCCTCGCGTGCGCGATGCGCGCCGCACGCACAGTCGACCGACCGTCGGCGGCGGCCGCTGTCGTCGTACTCGTCGTCGCCGCGATCGCGCGCGCGCTGCTCCTCGCGTGGCATCCCGACCTGTCGGACGACATCTATCGCTACCTCTGGGACGGTCGTGTCCTCCTGAGCGGGCGCAATCCATACAGCGCCGCGCCCGCGGATTCATCGCTCGCCGTGCTGCGCGACGCGGCGTGGTCGCGCATCAATCATCCCGATTTGCCGACGATCT
>CAZEPH010000327.1:0-3669 GCA_964514075.1 uncultured bacterium
CCGTCCGGCGCGCAGCACACGCATCTGCCACAACGCGACGGCGAGCACAACGACGAAGAGCAGATACGCGATCGCGCTCGCATATCCCATGCGAAACGCGTAGAACGCGCGGTCGTAGAGGTAGTAGACGGCCGTGAGCGTGCTGTCGAGCGGGCCACCGCGCGTCATCACGAACACTTCGATGAACACTTGAAAGCTGCGAATCGTGTTGATGACGACCACGAACAGCGCGACGGGACGCAACATCGGCAACGTGACGTAGCGAAACGCAGCCCATCGTCCGCCGCCGTCGAGCGCGGCCGCGTCGTAGAGATCGCGCGGGATCGTCTGCAAGCCCGCGAGGAAGAGCACCATGTAGTAGCCGACGCTCGCCCACACGTCCATCGCCATCACGGCGGGCAGTGCGGTCTTCGTGTCGAGTAGCCACGCGTGGGGCGCGAAGCCGAGCGACGCGAACAGCGCGTTCACCCCACCCGTCGGCGAGTAGAGATTCTTGAACACGAGTGAGATCACGACGAGCGAGAGAATGCTCGGCACGAAGAACCCCGCGCGAAATACGCCGCGCGCGGGAATGCGCGAGTGCACGAGCAACGCAAGCGCGAGCGCGAAGACCGTCGTGAACGGAATCGTGCCGAGGACGAAGTACGCTGTCGTGCGCATCGATCGCCAGAACGTGGGCGTGGCCAGAGCCTCACGGTAATTCGCAAGGCCCACGCCGTGCGGCGCGGCGGAAAGGAGCGGGTTGTAGTCCGTGAAGCTCAGAACGAACGAGCTCACGAGAGGCAGCGCATCGAATACGGCGAACACGGCGATCCACGGAGCCAGGAAGACGAACGTGGTCCGCGCGCGGCGCCCTGTCATCTAGCGCGTGGACGCCGTCTGCGTTCCGGACGACTGCAAGAGCGCCGTCACTTGCTCGTCCGCGCGGCGCAGCGCTTCCTCGGGTGTGATCTTGTCGTAGAGCGCCTCTTCGAGAGCGGTGTTGATGATCGTCTCCATGTCCACCCACTGCGGCACGGAGGGCGGCGCGACTGCGGTCGCGAGCTGCTCGATGAACACGCGCTCGGCGGGATGGCTCGTGTAATAGGCGTCGTTCTCCGCGCCGATGTTCGCGGGGACCACGCTCTTTGCGGCTTGCGCGATGCGCGCCGCGACAGGCGGCGACACGAGGTAGCGCGCGAGGGTGAGCGCCGCATCCGCGTGCTTCGCCTTGTCGAACACGACGAGCAACTCGCCGCCCGCGAACGACGCGTGCGTGCCGGACGGCGTGTCTGGCTTCGGTACGCGCGTCACGCCGTACTGCAACTCCGGCGCATCCGTCGGGATCGTCTTGAAAAGCCATCCGCCGGAGAGATTCATGCCGATGCGCCCTTGTTTGAACGCTTGGTCGAGCAACTCCTGGCGCTCCATCAGCGAGTGATCGCGCAACGAGAGATAAAAGCGCAGCGCGTCGATGTTCTGCTGCGAGTGGAGCACACTCCGCGTGCCGTCAGGATTCAGCACGTTGCCGCCGTTCCCCCACGCGAACGGGAAGAACTTCTTGAACAGCACGTCGCGCTCGCCCGCGTTGACGCCGTATCCGCGAATGCCGCCGCCGAGTTTGTCGATCGCCGCCGCGGCGCGAGTAAGTTCGCTCCACGTCCGCGGCGGTTTCTCCGGGTCGAGCCCTGCGCGGCGAAACAGCTCCTTGTTATAGAAGAGCGCACGCGTCCCGACGACCCACGGCAACGCCTCCACGCGCGACTGGTAGGTGCACATCTCCCACGCGCGATACTGCGTGCGCAGCGAATCCGCGAGCGGCGTCAAATCGCGCAGCGCGCCAGCCGCCGCGTACTTCGCGAACCACGTCGAGCCGAGTTCGCACACGTCGGGCACGGTGCCGGATGCGACGGCCGCGGTGATCTTTTGGATGCCGTCCTGCCACGTGAGCTGCTGCATCTCGACGTGTATGTCGGGGTGCGCCTTCTCGAAATCCGCGAGGACGGGCGTGATGACGTCGCTCGGCCAGAATTGCCAGAACTGGATGGTCGTGCGATCGTTGCCGCCGCCTGAACCACCGCTGCATCCCACCATCACGCCACACAACAAGAGAACTGCCAGACCGCGCATCATGCGCTTCCTCCATCTATCGCTTCGCGGACACGGCCGTCCGCCGCGTGCAGGCGCGCGCGCGCCGCGTCGGCGCTCACGTTCGCGCACAGCATCACGACCGCGGTTTTCACGCTGCCGCCCGCGGCATCAATCGCGCGTGCGGCCACGTCGTAGTTCACGCCGGTCGCGATCATCACGACGCGCTTCGAGCGTTCGCGCAACTTCGCGCTCGTCGCCTGCAGATCGACCATCATGTTCTCGTACACCTTGCCGAGCTGGATCATCGTGACCGTCGTGAGCATGTTGAGCACCATCTTCTGCGCGGTGCCCGATTTCATCCGCGTCGATCCCATGATCACCTCGGGGCCGACGACCGGACAGATCGCCACGTCCACGGGAATCGTGATGGACTCGCGCGGCGTGCAGCACAGGTAGATAGTGCGCGCACCGAGGCGGCGCGCTTCGGTGAGAGCCGCGATCACGTACGGCGTGCGGCGACTCGCGGCAATGCCGACGACCACGTCGCTCGCACCCACACCGCGTTCCGCGAGCGCGGCCACTGCATCATCGCCGCGATCCTCCGCGCCCTCGACGGAGCGCACGAGCGCGCGTTCGCCGCCGGCCATGATGCCTTGGACCATCGATGGGTCCGTGCCGTACGTCGGCGGGCACTCGGAGGCGTCGAGCACGCCCAGACGACCGCTCGTTCCCGCGCCGGCGTAGAACAAGCGCCCGCCCGCGCGGAGCGCTGCCTCGATCACTTCCACCGCGCGCGCGATGTGCGGGATCTCCGCGCGCACGGCCGCGGCCACGGTCGCATCTTCGTCGTTGATGAGGCCCAGCGCCTCAGAAATGGACGCGCGATCAATCTGCATCGAGCGGGGATTGCGCTGCTCGGTGACGAGGTGCTGGATCTCGTCGAAGACGCGGCGGTCGGGAGTGGTGGGCATGCGGGTGCGCATCCTAGCACGCCCGTGGAATCTGCAACCAGCACAGAGGCGCGTGCGTCCCATGCTCGCCCGCCCGGCACAGGGGTATGGCTCTCGCCCGGGCGCGGTGCTAGTATCGTCACCCTTCTCAAGTGAACCCACTCGAGAGTTTCGATCCCGCCGTTGGAGGTTCGTGATGATGTTCGCCCAGTTCCCTCGCACTGCCGCCCGCATGCTGGCCGTGCTTGCGTGCACCAGCCTTGCGTTCGGCGCGTCGGCGCAAGCTGCGCCGAAGAAAGCCTCGGCGAAGAAGTCCGCCGTGCGCGCCGCCGCACTGCCCGTGAAGGTCACGTCCGTCGAGGGCATCACCGAGTATCGCCTCGACAACGGCCTGCGGGTGCTCCTCTTCCCCGACCCGTCGAAGCAGACGATCACCGTGAACATCACGTACCTCGTGGGATCGCGGCACGAAGGCTACGGCGAAACGGGCATGGCGCACCTGCTCGAGCACCTGCTCTTCAAAGGATCGACGAATCACCCGAACGTGCCGCAGGAACTGACGTCGCACGGTGCACGTCCGAACGGATCCACGTGGTTCGATCGCACGAACTACTTCGAGACGTTCGCCGCCACCGAGGAGAACCTCGAT
>CAZEPH010000328.1:0-3666 GCA_964514075.1 uncultured bacterium
GTCCATTGCCACGAAGGCGGCGCTCACCGGACACCTCGTGCTCTCCACCCTGCACACGAACGACGCGCCCACCACGCTCACGCGCCTCATGGACATGGGGATCGAGCCGTTTCTGGTCGCGAACTCGATCAACGTGATCGTGGCCCAGCGGCTCGTGCGCAAAGTGTGCGGGCAGTGCCGCGAGGACACGCCGCTGGACCCCGTGATGGCGGAGCGGCTCGGCTTGCCATCGGACACACGCATTCCGCGTGGGCGCGGCTGTAGCGCGTGCAACAAGACGGGGCTACGCGGTCGGGTGGGGCTGTTCGAGGTGCTGAGCGTGACCCCGCGTGTCCGCGAGTTGGTGCTCGCCCGAGCCTCCTCCGACGAGATCAAGCGAGCAGCGCTGGCCGACGGGATGGTCTCGCTGCGCGCGGACGGCCTGGCGAAGCTCAAGGCAGGCCTCACAACAGCCGAAGAAGTGATGAAGGAAACCACGAGTGACGCCATTCACGGTGATCACCATCAGGGATAGAGGGCCCGCATGCTGACGCTTCGCGAACTCTTGGAAGAAATGGTCTCTCACGGCGCCTCGGACCTCCACCTCACGGTCGGCGTGCCGCCGCAGTTCCGTATCGACGGAGAGATCGTCGCGAGCCAACACCCGCCGCTGACGTTTCAAATCTCACAGCAGCTCGCGTACTCGGTGCTCAACGAGGAACAGCGCATCCGCTTTGAGGAGCAGCGTGAGTTGGATATGTCGTTCGGTATCCAAGGACTCTCGCGGTTCCGGTGCAACGTGTTCTGGCAGCGCGGCAGCGTCGCGATGGCGATCCGCCAGATTCCGTTCGAGGTCCAGCCGTTCGAGCAACTCGGTCTGCCGAAGATCGTGCGCGAGTTCACCGGATTGCACCAGGGCCTGGTGCTGTTTACGGGTCCCACGGGCTCGGGCAAGTCGACAAGCCTCGCGACGCTGCTCGACATCGTCAACCGTGAGCGCCGTTGCCACATCGTGACCATCGAAGATCCCATCGAGTTCGTGCACTCGCACAAGCTCTCGATCGTGAACCAGCGGGAAGTCCAGTCCGACACGACGTCGTTCACGAACGCGCTCAAGTACGTGTTGCGGCAGGACCCCGACGTGATTCTCATCGGAGAAATGCGGGATCTGGAGACGATCGCCGCCGCGCTCACACTCGCGGAGACGGGGCACTTGGTGTTTGCGACCCTCCACACGAACTCCGCATACGAGGCGGTGAACCGTATCGTCGACGTCTTCCCGCCGCACCAGCAGCAGCAGATTCTCGCGCAGCTCGCGTTCACGCTGGAAGGCGTGGTCACGCAGCAGCTCATTCGCCGCATGAGCGGGAAGGGCCGGTGCCTCGTTGTGGAAGTGCTCGTGGCGACGCCGGCGATCCGTGCGCTCGTGCGCGAGCGCAAGATCCACCAGATCTACTCGCACATGCAGGCCGGGCAAAAACACGGCATGCAGACGATGAACGCCGGATTGTTCTCGGCGTACTCGTCGGGACAGATTTCACTGAAGGACATGATGGGTCGCAGCCCGGACCCGAAGGAACTGGAAATGCTTCTCGAAAAGGAGCAGCCGCGCATCGACGCGCGTCGGGTCGCCTAACAGAGGGACACAATGGCAACGACGTACGTCTGGGCGGGGAAAACCCTCGCCGGCGAGCGCAAGTCCGGCGAACTCCAGGTGGAGTCGCAGGCCGAGGCGCTCGCGGAGTTGCGCAAGCAACGCATCATCGTCGCCTCGGTTCGCGCGAAGCCACGCGAAACGGGCAACGTGGTGTCGCGGTTGCGCAGCGGCATCGGCATTCACGACCAAGTCGTGTTTACGCGGCAGTTCGCGACGATGATCGACGCAGGCCTCCCGCTCGTGTCGTGCTTGGACATTCTCTCGCGGCAGACGGAGAACAAACGGTTCGCCGCGATCATCGGCGAGTGCATGCGCGACGTGGAGTCAGGGTCGACCCTCACGGAATCGCTGCGGCGTCACCCCGCCGCGTTCTCCGACTTGTACGTGAACATGATCTCCGCCGGCGAAGCGGGTGGCTTGCTCGACACCATCTTGAACCGCCTCGCGACCTACTTGGAGAAAACGGAGGATCTGCGCCGACGCGTGAAGGGCGCGATGACGTATCCGCTCGTCGTGCTCGCTGCAGCCGTTCTGTCGACGTCGGGCATGTTGTTTTTCGTGATCCCCACGTTCGCTCAGGTCTTCACGGACTTCGGCGGCACGCTCCCTTTGCCGACGCGCATCGTGCTCGCGATGTCCGACGCGCTCCGGCACTACTGGTGGCTGATGGCCGGCATCATCGTCGGGGCGACGGTGGCCGTCGGACGCTTCTACAAGACGGAGCGCGGACGTTTGCTCGGCGACCGGTTCCTTCTCAAGATCCCCGTACTGGGCGTGGTGATCCAGAAGAGTGCGATCGCGCGGTTCACGCGCACGCTGGGGACCCTGTTGCAAAGCGGTGTCCCGATTCTCGCGGGTCTGGAGATTACGGCACGCACCGCCGGTAACAAGGTCCTGGAGAAGGCGCTCATGCACACGCGCGCGTCCATCCGCGGCGGCCAGACGATCGCGGCGCCGCTGCGCGAGCTCTCGGTGCTCCCGCCGATGGTCGTGCAGATGATCTCGGTGGGAGAGGAAACGGGATCGCTGGATGCGATGCTGTCGAAGATCGCGGACTTCTACGAGGACGAGGTGAACGCGGCGGTCGCCGCACTCGCATCGATCATCGAACCCGTGATGATCATCGTCATGGGAACGATCGTCGGTGGAATGCTGGTCGCCATGTACCTGCCGATGTTCAAGCTGGTGACGGTGATCATGGGCGGTCAGGACTAAACACGAGGTCACGGTGACGGACGGATCCGTTCCACGCAAGTCGGCATCGGTGCTCGGACTGCGGGTCACTCTCGCGGTCTTGGTGCTCGCGTACGCGCTCTTCGGGGTCGACGTGCGACATCACGTCGCGGCCATGGAGTTCCTGCTCCTCGTGGCCGGCGCGTTGATCGTGCTGAGCCTCGGGCTCTTCGCGGGGACACGTACGCACGCGCACGCCGTTGCCTTGGCCTTCGCGCTCGGAGACTTGTTCCTTGCGACGGCGGCGGCAGCCCTCACCGGCGGCGCTCTCTCGCCGTGCGTGGTACTGCTCGCGCTACCGGTTCTCGAAGCGGGTATCGCGTACCGTCTCGGCGGCGTGCTCGTGGGCGTGGTCGCCGTGGGTTGCTTGATCCTGCTGACTCTCGGCAGCTCGCTGGGCGGCGAACGCACCGACCTGGAGAGCGCCCGCTGGATGGCGGCGCTCGCGCTGGAATCCATCGTGCTCCTGGCGATCGGGCTCTTCTCGGTTCGGCAGCGCGACGTGCAGGATGCGCGCGAGCAGGAGTTGCAGTTGACGCGCAAAAAGCTCCGCACCGCTCTCATCGAGGCCGACGCGATCCTCGAGAACATGACGGCGGGTCTCGTCACGGTGGGCACGTCGGGCCGTATCGTGCATGTGAACCCGGCGGCGGCGGCGATCCTGGGCGTGGCGCGCGACGATTTGCGCGGGCACCCGTATCGCGACATCCTCACGGGCGGCCTCGCGCCGCTCGCGGTGCGGTTGGAACGCGCGCTCTTCTTCGGGACGACGGACACGCGCGCGGAGATCGACATCG
>CAZEPH010000329.1:0-3663 GCA_964514075.1 uncultured bacterium
TGACGTCGCCGTATGCGTGGGATCTGTCGGGCGTGCTCAACTCGCCGCATGTGCGCGTGCGCGTGCGGGTGACCGACAGCGGGTCGCCCGCGCTCAACGGCTACGCAGCTTCCGCCGATTTCGCCATCGCGCGCGCCGGCGGAGACTTCGCGGGTCCCATCGTCGTGGCCGGCAGCACCACTTTCGCCGCGAACCCCGTGAATCACGACGGCGCGCTGAGCGTGCAAGCCGCCGTCTCGGACTCGTCGTCCGGCGGATCGGTCATTCACGCGGCGGAGTACTCGGTGGGCGACACGCCGGCGGCAGCGGGGGGGGGAACCCCGATGGCCGGCACGTTCGATTCGTCCGTCAACACGACCGTGCTCGCCGGACCGGGCGCGAACAACTTCACGTGCAATGCGTGCACGTTCTGGATTCGCGCACAGGACGCAGCGGGGAATTGGGGACCCGCGACGGGCACGCCGTTCGTGATTCGCCCGGACCCGACGGACGCGCGCGATGCGGGCGGCGCCGGCGGGAACGGCGATGCGCCGCAGTTCGCGCTCGGTACGTCGCGGCCGAACCCGTTCGGATCGTTCACGGAGATGCGGTTCACGCTACCGGAGCGCGGCGCCGCGGTGCTGCGCGTCTATGCGGCGAACGGATCGCTCGTGCGCACGCTGCTGCGCGAGTCGCTCGATGCGGGCGCCCACGTGGCGCGATGGACCGGCGTGACCGACGACGGCGCGCGCGCGCCCGCCGGCGTGTACTTCGCGAAGCTCACGTTCGCTGGACGCACGGCGACGCGCCGCATCGTGATGCTCGACTAGCCTCCTCGCAGGGACGCGAAGTACGCGGTGACGTCCGCGGAGAAGTCGTAGGTCTCCGGTGGCGCGGGCATGCCGTGCGCGACGAGCGCGCGCGCGCAGGCGAGCCAATCGCCGTCCTCGCGCGGTCGCTCGACCGAGGCGTAGCTGAGCGTGCCGACGACGGTGTCGTTGTACCCATGTCGCTCGCTCCAGTGCGCACCGTGCGCGAGCAAGAAGTCCGCGAGTTCCGCATCGCCCCAGAACACGGCGTGATTGAGCGCAGATGCATCCCAGTCGCCACCGCGCGCGTCGATGGGCCATCCCATGTCCACGAGAACGCGCACGCCGTCGTGCGCGCGGGCGGCCGCAAGTTCGGGGAGCACGCGGTAGTGCCATGCCGTCAAGCGCGCGGTTACGTCCGGGTGCTGGCGTAGAACGCTCTCCGCATCGGCGCGATTCGCGGACGCGCACGCCGCAACGAACTCCTCCACGGGATCGAATGTCTGTGCGGGCACGAGGCGCTTCGCCACGTCGGGCAAACCGAAGCGCATCGCCCACGCGGCTGCAGACGCGCCATCGTGCGCGCACACCGTGGGGTCCGCCCCCGCCGCGAGCAAGGCCTCGATGTGCGCACGCGACCGGCGCCGCCGGATCGCCCAGAGGAGCGGCGACAGACCCATCGGACCGGACTCGTTGGGATCTGCGCCGTGCGCGAGGAGCAACTCCAGATTCGTGAGGCGATCCACGTCAAGCACGCGGAAGAGCGCATTCGTTCCGCTCACACGCGCCCCGCGTTCCAGCACGAGGCGCGCGCACGCGGGGTCCGCGTGCGTGATCGAGTGATAGAGCGTTTCGCCATCGTTGGGATCGGCGCCGGCGTCGAGAAGCAGGCGCGTGAGCTCCGCGTCCGCGTGTTTCGCGGCCGCGCCGTACAGCGCGGTCAGCGGGTTCGCGAAACGCTCGTCGCGCCACGAGGCATCGGCGTGCGCCCCGTGCGCGAGTAGGAGTCGCGCACACTCACGGAGTGCCGGCGCGCGCTCGTCCACGCGCAGGTACCCGGAGTGGGTGACGGCGACAAGCGGCGGCATGCCGAGCGGATCGAGCGGCCGCAGTGCGAACCGCATGTCCTCGGCGAGGTGCGCGCGCACGGCGCCCGCATCGCCGAACGCGCACGCGATGGCGGGGGATATCGTCGTCACCGCGCGCTGCACGGCGATCACATCCGCCGCTGCGGCGAGTCGCGCCACGTCCACGCGGTCGGCGTAAACCAATGTGAGAAACGAGCGGATGGCGGCATCGGCGGTCGCCGCGCCTGGCGGGGTCATCTCGGTGAACCTCCGTGCACAGAAGTTGTCGACCCGCGCCCGCACGGGCCCTCGCACCGCGCAGACTGCACGACCGCATCCTCTGTTCGCGGCCCGCCTGCGCTCCGAGGAGTGTACCGACGTTGCCGTCGACCGTCGCTGTCCTTGACCCTTCCCGAGAGCGCGTGAAATACTTAAGAAGTTAGAGCGTCCCCTGCGCGGCCTCCACCACTGGGGACCTTCCACACTAGGCTGAGAAGTCCTCTCTGTTTCAGACACTCGCGTCGCCGAGGCGTGCCCCGGCGTCTGTACTCTCTCATTCCTACACGAGGACGAACACCATGCGAACTGGCTGCGGGATTCAGCCCCTCACGCGCGCAGGCGCTGTGATCGTGCTGGGAGTCGCACTGCTTGCGCCACTCGGTGCACAGGCGGCTTCACGGAAGGCGATGGGTCTCACCCCGCCGCAACCGACGGCGGCTGCGCCGGCGTCGGTCGGGCGCGGCGTCGATCCCTTGATCAACGGCGGCACGGTCTCGCGGTTCGAGCCGGATGCGTCGCCGACCGCCACGATGCTGCGGTTCTCGACCGGCTTGGAGTTCGACACGCGCGCCGGTGAGCCGACCATCCCGAACAATCTCCGCGCCGGTGCGGCGGGCGATGGTCCGGGGTACTTCATCGTGCAGTTCCGCGGCCCGATCTTCGCGGAGAACCGCGCGGCGCTCGAGCGCGCGGGCGTGGCGATCATCAACTACCAGCCGGAGTACGCGTTCATCGTGCGCGGTGACGAGCGTGCGATGAGCAAGGTGCGCACGATGTCCGAGGTGGGATGGACCGGTCCGTACCACCCGGCGTACAAGATCAGCCGCTCCGTGGGCGACGGCTCCGCGGGCGAGACGATCGAACTCAAGGTGAAGATTTTCCACGACGAAGACTTCGAGGCGTCGCTCGCCGCGTTGCGCGGCGTGGGTGCGCAGGTGCTGCAGTCGTCGCGCAACGACATCAACGCGTTCGCGCGCATCTCGCTCTCGCGCGGCGACGTGAACAAGGTCGCGGCGCTCACGCAGGTCGAGTGGATCGAGCTGTACCGCATGCACGAACTCCACAACTCCACCGCGCAGTGGATCACGCAGACGCACGTGTCGAACAACCGCGCGATCTGGACCAAGGGATTGCAGGGCGAAGGACAGGTCGTGTCCACGAGCGACACGGGTATTCGTCCAACGCACCAGCAGTTCGCCGACCCGCTCGTCGTCATCAACGGCACCACGACGGACTACCCGACGCACCGGAAGATCATCGGCTACAAGGTCATGCCGGGCGCGACGTTCGGGGATGAGAACTCCTCGTTCACGACCTACCACGGCACGCACACGGCCGGGACGTCCTGCGGCGATGACTCATACGTCGGCGGCGCGAGCATTCTCGACGGCCTCGCGCTCAAGGCCAAGATGTACCACTGCGACATCGGCACCGGCGCGACCGGAACGCTCTCCGGCATTCCGATCGAGCTCAACGACATGTGCATCTTCCCCTACACGGGGAACGCCGGCGGCGCCGCGCGTCTCATG
>CAZEPH010000330.1:0-3658 GCA_964514075.1 uncultured bacterium
GATCGCGCCGAGCGCGTGCAGCGTGCGCAGCGGCGCGTGCATCGCCCAGCCGCGCATCCGCGACGGCGCCGCTCGCGGCGAGGCTTTCCGCGCGCGCGAGTGTGCGCTCCGCGTAGTCGAGCGCCGCCTCCGCCTCCGCCGCCGCGGCGTGCACGTCGACGGGGTCGAGCACCGCGAGCACGGAGCCGCGTGCGACGCGGTCGCCCACGTCAACAGGCCGCGCCGCGAGACGCCCGCCGATCTTCCACGAGAGCAGGACGTCGCGTTCGCCCACGATGCGACCGCTCGCGAGAACCGGCGCGTTCGCCGGGGCGGACGCCGCCCGAGCGACGCGCACGGGGACGGACTTCTCCGCGGGCGTGCCGGATTTCTTGGACGCGCATCCGCCGAGGACGACGACACACAGCACGAAGGCGAGCGTTCTCATTTCATCGCTCCCGGCGGTACACGCATGCGCACACCCTCCCGCTGAAACGCGCTCAAGACGCGCGTCGCGATGGCACGCCGCACGTCGCGCTGTATGCGCGGGTCGCATCGCGCGCTGAGGCGCACGACGTAGTCCAAATCGGCGAACGACTCCACGCCCTGCACGTCGATTGGGGCGAGCAGCGCGGGCGAGAGCGCGGGATCGTGCGAGAACCGCTCCGCCTCGCGCCGCAGCATCTCCAGCACGCGATCCACGTTCTCCGTGTACGCCACGCCCACGTCCAACTGCACGCAGTGATAGTCGCGCGACGTATTCGTGACTACCTTGAACTCGCCGTTCGGGATCACGTGCAGGTGGCCGTTCACGTCGCGCAGGCGCGTCGTGCGGAGACTCATGTCCTCCACCACGCCGCTCACGCCCGCCACCTCGATCACATCACCCACGTCGAACTGATCCTCCGACAGGACGAACACGCCGGCGATAACGTCGCGCACGAGCGTCTGCGCGCCGAAGCCGATCGCCAGTCCCGCGACGCCCGCACCCGCGAGAATCGGCCCGATGTCCACGCCCACTTCGCGCAAGCACAACGCCGCTCCGACGAACAACACCGCGCCGCCCACCGCGCCGCGCAGCACGCGTCCGATCGTGCGCGCGCGCTTCGCGTGATGCTGCGCATCGCCGCGCGCATGCGACGCGACGGCGCGCTCGATGCGTCCAATGATCACCCACGCGAGACGCGCGCCCACCAAGCAGGCCAGCGCGATGATCGCGACGCGCAAGCCGGACGTCGCGAGCCAGTCGCCGACATGCCGGATGTCCAGCCCGTCGTGCGTCACGCGCGCACCAGTGCGACAACGGCGTGCGCGCTCATGCCCTCGCCGCGGCCGTCGGGGCCCAGTCCGTCGCCCGTGGTCGCCTTCACCGAGACGTCGTCCACGGAGACGCCGAGCACGCGTGCGAGCGCGGCGCGCATCGCGTCGCGATGCGGCGCGATCTTCGGCGCGCGCGCGACGATCGTCGCGTCCGCGTTGCCCACGCGCCATCCGCGTTCCCGCGCGAGCGCGACGACGTGCTGCAGCAGGTCGAGGCTCCGCGCGCCCGCCCAGCGTGCGTCCGTGTCAGGGAAGTGCGTGCCGAGATCGCCGAGCGCGAGCGCCCCGAGCACCGCGTCGGCGATCGCGTGCGTGAGAACGTCGGCGTCGGAGTGTCCGTCCAGGCCGCGCTCGTGCGGAATCGTGACGCCGCCGAGCACGAGTGCGCGCCCCTCCGCGAGGCGATGCACGTCGTATCCGATCCCCACGCGAACGCTCATCGCGGCACGCTCTCCGCGCGGAATTGCAGGAGGGCCTCGGCGAGCGCGAGATCCTCCGGATACGTGATCTTGATGTTGGTCGGGTCGCCGGTGACGCAGCGCACGCGTCCGCCCGCGCGCTCGACGAGCTGCGCGTCGTCGGTGGCGTCCGCGTCGTCGGATTGCGCGTACGCACGCACGAGCGCATCGCGCCGGAAGGCCTGCGGCGTTTGCGCGCGAACGAGCGTCGCCCTGTCCACGGTTTCCTCGACGACGCCGTCGCGCGTGCGCTTGAGCGTGTCGACGACGGGCAGCACCGGGATCACGCCGTCGTTGTGCTCGGTGAGCGCGTCGACGCAGCGCTGGATCATCGCGGGCTGCACCAACGGACGCGCCGCGTCGTGCACGAGCACCACATCGCAGGCGTCGCCGATCGCGCGCAGTCCTTCCCGGACGGAGTCCTGGCGGCGCTCGCCGCCCACGACGTTGCGCACGGGGACGCGGCCGGGGGCGGCCGTGTCGAGGAATCGCGCGACGTCCGCCCCGCGCAACACGACGACGATTTCCCCGACCACGCTCACCGCCTCGAAGGCCGTGATGCAATGCGCGAGCAACGATCGCGCGCCCAGGAGCGCGAACGCCTTGCCCGGCGCCGGCGTGTCGTCGACGCAGTGCGCGAACCGCGCGCCGCTTCCGGCCGCGACGATCACGACGCCGGCGCGGGTCAAAACGGCTCCTCCACGGGCTCGGCCGCGGGTCGCGCCGCGCGCGTGCGCCGCTCCGCCGGGCCGAGCGCCTGCTCCAACGCCTCGCTCACGTGCGCGACGCGCACCACGCGCAAGCCGCGCGCATCGCGCTCCTCGAACTCCGCGGCGCGCGGAACCAGCGCACACTCGAACCCCATGCGGGCCGCTTCCGCGAGACGCTTCGAAATCTGCGACACCGCGCGCACCTCGCCCGCCAGTCCCACTTCGCCCACGGCCACCACACCGCGCCGCACCGGCGCGTTGCGCCGCGACGACGCGATCGCGAGCAACACGGCCAGATCCGCGCCGGGTTCGTCGAGTCGGAATCCGCCCGCGACGTTCACGAACACGTCCATGCCCGCGAGCGACGTGCCGACGCGCTTCTCCAGAACGGCAAGGAGCACCGCGACGCGCTTCGCGTCCACGCCCGTCGTCACGCGCTGCGGGACCGCGTAGAAACTCTGCGCGACGAGTGCCTGCACTTCCGCGAGAAGGGCGCGCGATCCTTCGAGAACCGGCGCGATGGACGATCCCGGCGCATCGCCCGGCCGCTCCGCCAGCAACGCCGCCGACGGATTCGCGATGCCGACGAGCCCGCGGTCGCGCATTTCGAACAACCCGATTTCGTTGGTCGACCCGAAGCGGTTCTTCGCCGCGCGCAGCACGCGGTAGTTGTGATAGCGCTCGCCCTCCATGTAGAGCACCGCGTCCACCATGTGCTCCAGCACGCGCGGTCCCGCCACGGCGCCGTCCTTCGTCACGTGGCCCACGAGGAACGTGGACACGCCGTGGCTCTTGGAGTGATTCAGCAACCCCAGCGCGCACTCGCGCACTTGCGACACGCTCCCCGGCGCACTCGGAATGTCGGGTCGATAGATCGTCTGGATGGAGTCGATGATGCACACGGCGGGCGTGGTCGCGGTGAGCGCGTCGCCGATCGCATCGAGATCCGTCTCGCAGTGAATGAGGAGTGACGCGGGAATGTCCCCCAGGCGTTCCGCGCGCAGACGTACCTGCGCTGCGGATTCCTCTCCCGTCACATACAGCGCGGTCAGACCGCGCCGCGCGATGTCCATCACCGCTTGCAGGAGAAGCGTGGACTTGCCGATGCCGGGCTCGCCACCCACCAACACGAGCGATCCCGGCACGATGCCGCCGCCGAGCACGCGATCCAGCTCGGCGATGCCGGTGGCG
>CAZEPH010000331.1:0-3650 GCA_964514075.1 uncultured bacterium
GACCGTCGTCGGACGTGGCGCCCGTCACCTTCGGCCAGGCGGTCGATTCCTCGGCGATGACCACGGCGCCGGGGTGCTCCGCGTGCACGGCGTCGTTCAACTCGCGCACGAACGACACGGCCGCGAGGTTCTCGTGTCCCCCGCGCTCGTTCGGCTGCCACTCGCCCTCGGCGCGGCCGTAGTTCAAGTACAACATCGACGCGACCGCATCCACGCGCAGGCCATCGATGTGGAACTCGCGCAACCAATGCAATGCCGACGACACGAGGAACGTCCGGACCTGCGGCTTTCCATAGTCGAAGATGAGCGTGTCCCAGTGCGGGTGCAGTTGCTGCACGGGGTCCGCGTACTCGTAGAGGTGTGTGCCGTCGAAGTACGAGAGCCCGTGACCGTCGGTGACGAAGTGCGCGGGCACCCAGTCCAAGAGCACACCGATGCCGATGCGGTGCGCGTGATCCACGAACGCGCGAAAGTCGTCCGGCGTGCCGAAGCGCGACGTGGGCGCAAAGTACCCGGTGGACTGATAGCCCCACGATCCATCGAAGGGATGCTCGGTCACCGGGAGCAACTCCACGTGCGTGAAACCGAGACGCTTCACATACGGCAACAACGTGCGCGCCAGCTCGCGATACGTGAGCCACCGCCCGCCGTCGCCGCGCCGCCAGGAGCCGAGGTGCACTTCGTAAATCGACAGCGGCCGCTCGGGCGATTGCCGCTCGGCGCGTGTGCGCATCCACGCGTCATCGCGCCAGCGAAAACGCGCCATGTCCCAGACGATGGACGCCGTTTGCGGTCGCTGCTCGGTGAACACGCCGTAGGGGTCGGACTTGTCACCGGCGCGCTGCGGGTCGCGCGTTTGGATGTGGAACTTGTACAGCGCACCGGACTCGACGCCGGGGATGAAGATCTCCCACACGCCCGCCTCGCGCCGGCGCATCACGTGCAGGCGCGCGTCCCCGTCGTTGAACGTTCCGACGACGCTGACGCGCTCCGCGTTCGGCGCCCAGACAGCGAAGCAGACGCCGCGCGCGCCGCCGTGCCGCCTCAGGTGCGCGCCGAGGAAGGTGGACGCGCGCGTGTGCACGCCGTCGCGAAACAGCGCAAGGTCCGCGTCACGTGCGACGGGAGCGTGGCGATACGCGTCGTCGACGTCGCGCCGCGCGCCGTCATGGGCACGCACGCGTAACGTGTAGCGAAACGGCTTGGCCACGCCGGGGAACACCGCCTCGAACACGCCGACAGGGTGGAGGGAATGCATCGGCGTCTCAGCGCCGTCGCGCACGACGGACACCGCCGCGGCGCCGGGCTGCACCGTGCGGATGGCGAGCGCGAGGCCGTCGTCCGTCGTTGTGGGGTGCGGGCCGAGGAACTCGAACGGTGTGGCGCAGAGTCCGAGCGCGAGCGCGTCCACGACCTCCGGCGGCAGCGTGGAGCGCGCGATCACGTCAGGACTCACCGCGCGCGCACACGATCACCCCGCGTACATCTGCAAGTCCGTGCAGACGTGTCCGGCGATCTCCATCGCGGAATCCAAATTCGGGTGACGGATGATGACCATGCCGTCGGAGATGAGCGTCTGCAGCCAATTGCGTCGCGGCGCGCCGATCGGCAGCAGTTCGACCGTGGCAATCCACTCGCCGTACTCGCTCATCAAGTGCGTGAGGCCGTCCACGCGAGAGATGTTGCCCTGTCCCTGCGCGCGCTTGAAAATCGACGCACAGTTGTACTTGCGCACGATCGGCTGCGAAATGCGTCCATGACACATCGCCTCCGCCCATCCCGTATACAGATCGATATCGCTCGCGTAGTTCATGATGTCGACCGTGCGGGCGCCCGGCGGCCGCGCGCCGATCTCGCCGAACACCACCTCGCCGTCGTGCTTGCGATACCACTCCATGTGCGTGAAACCGTCCTGGAACTTCATTGCCTCGAGAACGGCGAATCCCATCTTCTTTCCGTTCGCGAGCTCCGGTGCGTCCGGGTTGCGGCGCGCCATCGTGACGGGACTCACCCATTCGAGTTGCCGGGAGAGCAGCGGCCGCGGGTGATACGAGCAGATGTTGTAGAAGAGCACCTCGCCGTTCTTGCACACGGTGTCGAATGTAAATTCATCGCCGTCGACGAACTCTTCGACGCTCACCTCGCGGACGTGTTCGATGCGCGCGAGAATGTGCTCCAGTTCCTCGACGTTGTTCACGCGGTGCGTGTCCGCCGATCCCGCGCCAGCGATCGGCTTGACGATGATCGGGAACCCGATCGCCTCGGCCGCCTCGCGCACGCCGGATACCGTGGAGGCGCTGTAGTGCTTTGGCGTGCGAATACCCGCCGCGTCGAGCACGCGCTTCATCGCTTCCTTGTCGCGGAAGGGGACCGTCTCCTCCACGCTCATCCCCGGAACACCGAGCGCCTCGCGCAGCTTCGCGGCGAGGATCATCACGGGCTCCCACATACTCTCCACGCGATCCACGTGCAGCCCGTTCAGCTCCCGTTGCACCGCGCGCACGGAACCCTCTTCGTCGTGAAACCCGGGAATCTGCACGTACGCGCTTAGACAATCGCGCACATCGCGCGCGAGCGCGCCTTCGGGCGTGTCGCCGACGCCGATGACGCGGGCGCCCACCGCCGCCAGCCCGCGCGTGAACATTTGCATTTCAACCGGATAACCGGGGGAGAGCATGATGACGTTCATCGGGGACCTCGCCTCCGTCGGACTCTCACTCCAACTCCACCTTCAGCGTCTTGACCAACGTCGCGAGCGCATTCTCGACGACGGACGTCTCCGGGTGCCGGACGATGACGTAACCTTCACCCTCGTACGTTCCGCTGGTCGACTGCCCTTCCTGCGGCAGCTTCGACTCCACGATAATGCCGCCGACGGCGCGGTTCGCCTCCTCGACCCCCGTCACCGAGCGTACGCGCCCGCTCCCCTGCGCCCGCAAGAACACGATCCCCGTCGCGAATTGTCGCTCCGGCACCGCGAACTCCTCGTACACCATGAGGTGCGCCCACGCCCGGTAGAAGTCCATGTCGTGCGCATACGAGAGCAGCGTCGTGAACTGTGCACCCGGAGGACGGGCCGCCACCTCGGAAATCGCGACGGAGCCATCCTTGCGACGGAACCACTCCATGTGTGAGATCCCCGTGTGCATGCCGAGCGTATGCAACACGCGTTCGGCCGTGATGCGAATGTCCGCGAACTCCGGCGTCTGAATCTCGCGCGGCAGCATCACGACCCATTGGATCCACGGGTTCTCCAGGACCTGGAGGGGCGTGGGGAAGTACCGCGAGATCGAATAGAACACGAGCTGCCGGTCCACGCACACGCTGTCGAACGAGTGCTCCATGCCCTGCATGAACTCTTCGACGAGCACGGGCTTCTGTCGCGACGGTTCGGATGCGGCGAGGCCGGAGCGCAATTCCTCGAGCGTCTCCACGCGAAACGTGGCGCGCGCGCCCGATCCCGCGGGCGGCTTGACAACCAGCGGAAACCCGACCAGCTCCGCGAACGCGACGCCGTCGTCCACCGACATCGCGAGTGCGTGCCGGGCGCACGGCAGGCCCGCACGCTGCAGCACGTCCTTCATGCGCGACTTGTCGCGGAAGTTCTTCGCGGACTCGATATCCATGCCGCGAATGCCGAACATTGCGCG
>CAZEPH010000332.1:0-3647 GCA_964514075.1 uncultured bacterium
AGACGCTCGTCGTGCCGCTCAGCGTCGGCAAGACGATCGCGCGCGACGAGCTGCTCTCGCGTCTGGTGGCGATTCAGTACTCCCGCACCAACGCGGACATCGAGCGCGGCCGCTTCCGTGTGCGTGGCGACGTTCTGGAACTGCAGCCCTCCTACGAGGAGCGCGCGTTGCGCGTGGAGATGTGGGGCGACGAGATCGAACGGCTCTCGCTCATCGATCCGCTCACGGGACGCGTGCTGCAACGTCTCGAGCGCACGGCCATCTACCCGGCGAAGCACTTCGTGACGAGCGAAGCGAACATCGACCGCGCGGTGCGCGACATCCGCGCCGAGTTGGAGGAGCGCGTAGCGTTCTTCGAACGCGAGAGCCGCCTGCTCGAGGCCCAGCGCTTGCGTCAGCGCACGGAGTACGACATCGAGATGCTGCAGGTCTTGGGCTACTGCCCGGGCATCGAGAACTACTCGCGCCACATCAGCGGGCGCCAGCCGGGCGAGCGGCCGTTCTGCCTCTTCGACTACTTCCCGGAGGACTTCCTCTGCGTGATCGATGAGTCGCACGTGAGCGTGCCGCAGATCGGCGGCATGTACGAAGGCGATCGCTCGCGCAAACAGACGCTCGTGGACTACGGCTTCCGCTTGCCGAGCGCTCTCGACAACCGCCCCGCCCGCTTCGACGAGTTCGAGCAGCTCGTCCCGCAGACGATCTACGTCTCGGCCACGCCGGGCGACTTCGAGCTGGGGCGGAGCCAGGGTGTGATCGTCGAGCAGGTGATTCGTCCGACCGGCCTCGTCGATCCCGAGGTGACGATACGCAAGAGCGACGGACAGATCGACGACCTGCTCGCGCGCGTGCGCACATGCGTGGCGCGCGGCGAGCGCGCGCTCGTCACCACACTCACCAAGCGCATGTCGGAGGACCTCACCGAGTACCTGCACTCGATGGACGTGAAGGTGCGCTACCTGCACTCCGACATCGACGCGATCGAACGGGTGGAGATTCTGCGCGGCCTGCGTTTAGGGACGTTCGACGTCCTCGTCGGCGTCAACTTGCTGCGCGAGGGGCTCGATCTCCCGGAGGTGTCCCTCGTCGCCGTGCTGGACGCGGACAAGGAGGGATTCCTGCGCAGCGAACGGAGCCTCATCCAAACCGCGGGGCGCGCCGCGCGCAACGTCAACGGCGAGGTCGTGCTGTACGCCGATAGCATGACGGGGTCGATGCGGCGCGCGATGGACGAGATGAACCGCCGGCGGGCGAAACAACTCGCGTACAACGAAGAGCATGGCATCGTGCCCCGTACGATCGTCAAGTCGATCGACCAGGTGATGCTGTCCACGGCGGTGGCCGACGCGTACGCCGAGGCGCCGGACGACGATACGCTCTTGCCGGAGCATCTCGCGAAGCTCACGCCGCGCGAGGCGGTGACGGCGCTGGAGAAGGAGATGATCGCCGCCGCACGCAAACTGGAGTTCGAGCGCGCAGCGTCGCTGCGCGATCGGATCGAGGAAATACTCGCGGGCGCAGAGTTGCTCGGGAACGCCCCAGCGGCGCAACAACCCGATGCGGAGGCAGCGCTGCGCCGCGCCGCGGCGCGCCGGATGGGTCGCAAGCCGATGAAGTCCGCGGGCGAGCATTCGGGAGCGGGGAACTTGTACCCGCCGCCGCGTTCGCGCGCGGGTCTCGCCGCGGATGCCTCGCCCGGCCCAGGTCACCCGGACGCGCCGAAACCGCGCCGTCATCCCACCGCGCGCGTCAAGCGCTTGCCGTCGCGCTCCCGTGGATGACGGGGCGCTGCGCGCGCTCGTCGCCGCCGCGCTCGCGGAGGATGTCGGCGCGGGTGATGCCACGGCGCGCGCGCTCATCCCCGCGGACGCGCGCGCGCACGCCGTCATTCGCACTCGCGCGGACGGCGTGCTCTCGGGCCTGCGTCCCGCGATGCTCGCGTTCCATCTCGTGGACGAACGCGTCGACGTGTCCCCCATCCATCGCGATGGCGACCGGCTGGTGGCGGGGGAGAACGTATTGCATCTGCGCGGTCCGGCGCGCGGCATCGTCACCGCCGAACGCGTCGCGCTAAACTTCCTGCAACGGCTCTCGGGTGTGGCAACGCTCACGCGCCGCTACGTGGATGCCGTCGCCGGAACCGGCGCGGCGATACTGGACACGCGCAAAACGACGCCCGGTCTGCGCGCTCTCGAAAAGGCCGCCGTGCGCGACGGTGGCGGCGTGAATCATCGCATGGGTCTCGACGACATGGTGCTGGTCAAAGAGAACCATCTGCGCGTTGCGGGATCGGTCGCGGAGGCCGCGCGGCGCGTGCGTGCCGCAGCGCCCGGCCTTCCGGTCGAAGTGGAAACCACCACGCTCGCAGAGGCGTGCGACGCGGTGGACGCCGGCATCGAACGCGTCATGCTGGACAACGTGCCGCTGCACGCGCTGCGCGAGCGCATCGATGCCATTCGCGCGCATGCCGCGCGGACGGGACGCAGGTGTCCGCGTCTGGAGGTGAGCGGCGGCGTCCGACTCGACACCGTGCGCGCAATCGCCGAGTGCGGACCGGACGACATCTCCGTCGGTGCACTCACGCACTCTGCACCGGCGCTCGATCTCACGCTGCTCGTGGAAGAGGAACGCACTGCATGACCGACCGACTCGACGCCGAGGCGCTCACCGCGCGCCTGACCGGGTGTCCACTCGCCGCACAGATCTACGTGTACGACAGCGTCGAGAGCACGAACGCGACGCTGCAGGCGCTCGCGCGCGACGGCGCACCGCAGGGCACGGTCGTCCTCGCGGAGGAGCAGACGGCAGGGAGGGGGCGACTCGGTCGCACGTGGTTCTCGCCGCACGGCGCGGGACTGTGGATGTCGGTACTGCTCCGCCCGCCCGCGACGCCGAACGCCGCATGGGGCGCCACCGTGTGCGGCGCACTCGGCGTGGTGCGCGGCATCCTCACGACCACGGGACTGCATCCGAGCATCATGTGGCCGAACGATCTGTTCCTCGGCGGCCGCAAGGTGTGCGGCATTCTCTCCGACGTGCGCATCGGCGGCGGCGACACGCTGGAGGTGGTGATGGGCATCGGCATCAATGTGAACGTGCGCGACGAGCAATTCCCCGACGATGTGCGTGCCACGGCGACGTCGCTGCTGGCGTTCAGTGGCGCGCCCGCGTCGCGCACGGATCTCTTCGACGCGACGCTCCGCGGCATCGCCGAAGCGTATGGCGTGCTGGGGCGCGACGGTCTCGCGCCGCTCCTGCACCCGTGGCGCATTCACTCGGCAATCATCGGACGGCGCGTGCGTGTAACCGTCGCAGATCGCGAGATCGTGGGAACGGCGGCGGACGTTCAGGAGTCCGGCGCGCTCGTCGTGCGCACGGACGCCGGCACGACGGAGAGCGTGCTCGCGGGTGACGTGCGCCTCGCGCGGCTGGCCGAATGACCGGCGAACCGGAACACGTCGTTCTGCGCGTGCCGCGGTGGACACCCGTGGTGGGAACGCTGATCGTGGCGAACGTCGCGGTCTTCGCGGTGGAGTCGCTGCTCGGCGCGACGCGCGATCTCGGCGTGCTCGTCGGAATGGGGGCGGCGTACCGGCCGTTCGTTCTGCGCGGCGAATGGTGGCGGGTCATCACGTGCACCTTCCTCC
>CAZEPH010000333.1:0-3644 GCA_964514075.1 uncultured bacterium
CGACGGTTTGCACTCGGCGATCGAAGCAAAGGAAGGCCTGCGCGTCGAAGGCGACACGCAGACGATGGCCACGATCACGCTGCAGAATTACTTCCGCATGTACAAGAAGCTCGCGGGCATGACGGGCACCGCGGAAACCGAAGCGGGCGAGTTCTGGAGCATCTACAAACTCGACGTCGTCGTCATCCCCACGAACATGCCGGTCGCGCGGCGCGATTACGACGACACGATCTTCCGGACGAAGCGCGAGAAGTACAATGCGATCGTCGAGGAGATCGTGGCGTGCCACAAGGCGGGGCAGCCGGTGCTGGTCGGTACGGTGAGCGTGGAGGTGAGCGAAACGCTCTCGCGCGTTCTCAAGCGCACCGGCATCGCGCACAAGGTCTTGAACGCGAAGTACCACCAGCAGGAAGCGGAGATCATCGCGCGCGCCGGACAGCCGGGCGCGGTGACGATCGCCACGAACATGGCGGGCCGCGGAACGGACATCAAGCTGGGCCCGGGCGTCGCGCAGTGCGCGCACAAGACGGAGTTGTACGAATACCCGGGCGGGCTGCACATCATCGGCACCGAGCGGCACGAGAGCCGTCGCATCGACAGGCAGCTGCGCGGGCGCGCGGGACGGCAGGGGGATCCGGGCTCCTCGCGCTTCTACATGAGTCTCGAAGACGATCTCATGCGACTCTTCGGCTCGGACCGCATTGCGGGCGTGATGACGCGCCTGGGAGTGAAGGAAGGCGAGGTCATCGAGCACCCGATGGTGACGAGCGCGATCAGCCGTGCGCAGAAGCGCGTCGAGGCGCACAACTTCGACATCCGCAAGCACCTCCTCGAGTACGACGACGTGATGAACCAGCAGCGCGAGGTCATCTATGACATGCGCCTGCACGCGCTCGAGGGCGGCGACCTGCACGACGAAACCCTGCGCATGATCGGCGAGGTCGTGACGGCGAAGTGCGAGGAATTCCTCGACCCGGGCGTGCCGCACGAGGACTGGAACGTGCGCGGTCTGCAAGGGGAGATGGAGTCGCTCCTGCTCGCGCCCGCGCCATTGCCCGAGGGCAATGGCGCCTCCAGCGCGGCCAGCGCGGATCTCGCCGAGCACTTCATGGAGATCGCACGCGCGGCGTGGAACCGGCGCGAGACGGACTGGTCGCCGGAGATCGTGCGCGAGGTCGAGCGCCGCGCGCTCATCCACGTGATCGACGAGAAGTGGAAGGATCACCTGTACGAACTCGACCAGATGAAGTCGGGGATCGGGCTCCGCGGGTACGGTCAGAAAGACCCGCTGCTCGAGTACAAGAAAGAAGCTTTTGCGATGTTCCAGGCGCTTCTCGCCGAAATAAGTACCGAGGTCGTGAAGCTGCTCTTCCGGGCACAGGTCCAGGTGCAGCAGCCGATGCCGGGGCAGGTCCCGTCGGGTGACGGTGCGACGGAACGCGCATCCGAGGCGGAACCGGTCGCTGCTGCGTCTGCGCCCACTCCTGCGGCCGTGCGCGTCGCCGGCGGTCCAGCCCTTCGGGCGATGACCCCTGCGACGCCGTACAGCGCCACGCACGCGGCCCTGAGCGGCTTCGCATCGATGGGCGGCACACCCGCACCGGCGGATGCGCCGCAGGGCGCCACACCCGCCCACGCGGGGCCGAAGGTCGGTCGCAACGACCCGTGCACCTGCGGAAGCGGGAAGAAGTACAAGAAGTGCCATGGAGCCGCCGCATGAGCGATCGCATCCCGGAAGTCGTGGCCATGATTCTCGAGCAGCTGCGGGCGTTCGTCGAAGGCGACGAACTCGCGCTCAGCGATCTGTCCGACGCGCTCGACCGCAGCGAGTACGACAGCGACGACGTCGACGCCGCGTTCGACTTCATCTTCCAAGCGCTCGAGCCGGTCTCGCACGAGACGTACGCGGAACAGCAACCCGGGCGCCCGTCGATTCGCGTGCTGAGCGAGGGCGAGCGTTTGGCGCTCGCACCCGAGGCGCAGGGGTACATCATGCGCCTGCGCGAGTCGGGCGTTCTCACCGACGACCAGATCGAGATCGTGCTCGAGCACGCCACCGCCTCGCGTCAGCCCAAGATGGGCGTCGACGAAGTGCGCGACATCGCAAGCGACGTCGTGTTCGGACAGCACGATTCGCGCTTCATTCACGAAGGTCCCGAGACGCGCCAGTGAGAGCGCCGAGCGGAGGACCGTACGAGCGGGCGGCGATGAGTCGCCCGTTCCGCGCACCTGGACAAGGAGCCGTGTGATCGATGGCAAAAGCCCTGCTCATCGTCGAGTCACCGACGAAGGCCCGGACGATCGGGAAGTATCTCGGGAAGGGATACACCGTGCGCGCCTCCGGCGGGCACTTGCGCGACCTCCCGAAGAGCGAACTCGGCGTGGACGTGGAGAAGAACTTTGCGCCGAAGTACGTGCAGATTCGCGGCAAGGCGAAGATCATCAAAGACCTTCGCGCCGAGGCGAAGAAGGTGGACAAGATCTTCCTCGCGCCCGACCCTGACCGCGAAGGGGAAGCGATTGCGTGGCATCTCGCCGAGATCCTCAAGGACGGCGCGCCGATCCACCGGCTCGACTTCTACGAGATCACTAAGAAGGGGATTGCCGAGGCGCTCGAGAATCCGCGCGACATCGACCCGCAGCGCGTGAACGCGCAGCAAGCGCGGCGCGTGCTGGACCGGATCGTGGGATACAAGGTCAGTCCGTTCCTCTGGCGCACGCTGCGGCGCGGCCTCTCCGCGGGGCGCGTGCAGACCGTGGCGCTGCGCCTGATCACGGAGCGCGAAGACGAGATCGACAAGTTCGTGCCGACGGAATACTGGTCGGTGGACGTGAATCTCACGCGGCCCAGCGGCGAGGCCTTCACCGCACGCCTGGTCACGCTCGACGGCGAGAAGATCGCGCTCGGCGACCGGACCGTCACCGATGCCGTCGTACGCGAGCTGCACGAGGCCTCGTACAGCGTCACGAACGTGCGGCATCAGGAGAAGAAACGCCGCCCGCTGCCGCCGTTCATCACGAGCACGCTGCAGCAAGACGCATTTCGCCGCCTGCGGTTCTCCGCGTCGCGCACGATGATGCTGGCGCAGCAGCTCTACGAGGGCGTGGAGATCGGCCCGGAGGGACAGGTCGGTCTCATCACCTATATGCGTACCGACTCCACGCGTCTCTCGAACGACGCGACGACGCAAGCGCGGACCCACATCGGCGAAACCTACGGCGCGCAGTACGTGCCTGACGAGGTGCGCGTCTACCGCTCGCGCGCCACGGCGCAGGGCGCACACGAGGCGATTCGTCCGACCGCCGGCGCACGCACGCCGGAGAGCGTGAAGCCCTTCCTGCGCGACGATCTCTACAAGCTCTACACGCTCATCTGGAACCGCTTCGTGGCCTGCCAGATGGTGGACGAGCGCGTCCGCCTGACGACCGCGGAAATCACCGCGGGCCGCGCGGGACTGCGCGTGTCGGGGACGGTCACCACGTTCGACGGATTCTCGCGCGTGGCGGGCGATCCGTCGCGCGACAAGGACAACCCGATTCCGGACTTCGCGGTCGGCGAAGCGCTCACGCTCGTGGAGGTCCTGCCCGCGCAGCACTTCACGGAGCCGCCCCCGCGCTTCACGGAAGCGTCGCTCATTCGGGCG
>CAZEPH010000334.1:0-3640 GCA_964514075.1 uncultured bacterium
CGATGGATCGCCAGCTGTGCCACCTGTGGGCGCCCGGCGTGCTGAGCACGGCGCTCAAGTTCCGCGCGCTCGCGCCGGCGCATCTGCGTGCCCTGGTGCGCTCGATGTCGCACCTCAACGCGGCCGCGGCGCGCGCGATGCGCGCGGCCGGCGTGCGCGCGGCGACCGACATCACGGGATTCGGGCTCGCGGGACACGCCATGAACATGGCGGGCGGAATGCAGAATCGGGCGCGCAGCGGTGTCGCGCTGCATCTGCGCGCGGCTGCGCTGCCGCTTCTCCCCGGAGTGCGCGTGGCCGCCGAGGGAGAGTACTTCGCGGCCGGCCTGCATGCGAACCGCGCGTACTATGGCCCGGCGGTGCGCATCGGCGAGTCCGTGCCCGCGTGGCTCGCGAGCGTCATCTTCGACCCGCAGACCAGCGGAGGTCTGTTGATGGCCGTGCCTCCGCGCCGGGTGCGGGCGCTGCACGCAGCGCTGGGCCGGGCGAGGATCACGCACGCGGAGGTGGGTGTGATAGTCCCCCGGTCGTCCCACGCGATCCTGGTCGACTAGGAGCGCACCACGCGGGACGGCGTCGACGTCGCGCGCTAGTCGCCCTTCATGCTGAGCACTTGCTTGAGCACGTGCCGCACGGTGACGAGCGTGCGGCTCTGCTCCATCACCGTCTCGATATCCTTGTACGCGGACGGTAGCTCGTCGATCAACGAGGACGACCGCCGGCATTCGACACCCTGCATCTCCCGATCGAAGTCGCGCATCGAGAACGCGCGGCGCGCGGCCCCGCGCGAGAGCCGCCGCCCCGCGCCGTGCGGTGCGGAGCAATACGCCTCCTCGTTGCCAAGTCCCTCCACGATGTACGAGCGCGTGCCCATGCTGCCCGGGATGATGCCCCTCTGCCCGCGCCGCGCTTCGATCGCCCCCTTGCGCGTGACCCACACGCGCGCGCGTCCGTGCGTCTCCTCTTGCGTGAAGTTGTGATGGCAGTTGATGCGCTCGACCGCAGTCACCGGAAAGACGCGCGCGCAGCAGGCGAGAGCGCGATCCATCATGATCTCGCGATTGGCCTGCGCGAACGCCTGCGCCCACCGCACATCACGAATGTAGCGTGCGAACTCCGCGTCTTTCTCCTGGAAGTACGCGAGGTCGCGGTCCACAAGGCGCACGCCGCGCGCCGCGCACAAGCGCTGCGCGATGCGAATGTGCTCCGCCGCGAGCGTGTTGCCGATGCCGCGAGAACCGGAATGCAGAACGACCCACACGTCGTCGCTCTCATCCAGGCACACTTCGAGGAAGTGATTGCCGGACCCCAGCGATCCGAGTTGCAGCTCCCACTCGGCCACGGAGTCGTAATCGCGCGCGGCGGCCGCGCGGAGCGTGCTCACGTGCGGCGCCGCGTCGCTCGACACGCGCGCGTTGTTCCGGCTTACGCCGTGCGGGATGGCGCGCTCCAGAGCACCGCGCAGCGCGGCGAGCGAATCGGGCAGGTCGTGCGACGTGGCGGTGGTGTGCACGGCGATCATGCCGCAGCCGATGTCCACGCCGACCGCGGCCGGAATGATCGCCGCCCGCGTGCCGATGACGCTCCCGATCGTCGCGCCCTTGCCGACGTGGCAATCGGGCATCACCGCGACCCGCGCGACGAACGGGAGCGCCGCGACGGTCTGCACCTGCGCCCACGCCTGCGCGTCGATCTGTTCGTGCGGCAGATACGTGACGACCCGGGCCACGGCACCTCCTCTCCACCGCACAGATTACACGTCCTCCTTTGCCGCAGGATCGTGTTAACCGATGCAGAGGAGGCGTCGCTCCCGCGCCTCGTCACGGAAGGAGAGCGACATGCTGCACGCACGATCGCGTGCTCGGAGTGCGAGCGGTCTGGTTCTCGGAATCCTGCTCGCCGCCACCGGAACGGCGCGCGCCGCGCGCGTGTGGACGAGCCTCGACGGGACGCCGGACGGAACACCGACCGACGTCGTTCTGGATACCAGTGCTTCGACGGACCAGCAAACGTACCTGGACATCACCACGCACGGTTTCTGGACCGACACGCGCGTGGGGCCCGATGGGGTCACGTACACGACCATCGATGTTCCCGGTGTGCCCTGCGCCAGCGAGATCGGCGCACCGGACGTCCCCGTGGTACGCGCGCGGATCGGCGTACCCACCTCCGCCACGAACGTGCGCGTGATTCACTCGTCGGTGTCCGACCTGCGCACCTTCACGAATGTCCTCGTGTGGCCGCACGCATATCCGGCGCTGGAGGACGGCACGCCCGAGCGCTTCGTGCGCAACGAGTCTCTCTACCGCTCGAGCGCTCTCTATCCGAGCACGCTCGGGACCGGCGCCGCGTCGCTCGATCGCGTGAGCCCGCTCGCGATGGGCGGGAGGATCGAGGCGTACCCCGTGCGCGCCACCTGCGCCACACGCACCCTGCAGGTCGCCGCACGCATGCGCATCGGCTTCGATCACCCAGGCACCGCTCAGACGACGCCGAAGATCACGAAGCACGCGGCGGCGCTGCTCGCGCGGCAGCTGGTCAACTGGCCCGTCATCGCGGGGCGCTTTCCGCAGAACGAGGAGTCCTACGGAGGCCGGTTTCTCTTCTTCTACCGCACCGAGTACGCAGCCGCACTTCTTCCGCTGATTCAACAAAAGCAGCAACGCGGGTTCATCGTCACGGAGATGGCGTTCTCCTCCGGCGGCACGTGTGCGGAGAGTCGCGCGCAGATCGACGCCTGGTATGCGACCACGCCCCCCGAGGAAGATCACTACGTGCTCCTCGTAGGAAGCAGGACGGAGATTCCCTTCTGCGGTCCCGTCGATCTTCCAACGGACGACTACTACGGCGACACCGACGGCGACGGTTTTGACGACTACTTCCCCGAAGCGTTCGTGGGGCGTCTCGTCGTGGAGGATGCAGCCGACGTGGCGAACCAGGTCGCCAAGATCCTCGCGTACGAAGCGGGCGGGACGCAGTGCCCGTGGCTGGGGACTGTGATGCTCGTCGCGGACGACGCGTCGCCGATCCCGTTCCAGGTCGCCGACTACGTCGGCACGCAGGAGAGCGTGCGCACGTTCCCGTACGGGGGCGTGACCCCGACGTTCGAGGTGATGTACGGCACCGATCCCACCGTCGCGAATCAGGACGTGATCGATGCGATCGACGACGGTCGCGGTCTCGTGTGCTTTCGCGGCTACGGGACGTCGTGGTACTGGGATCAATGGACGGCGATCGGGCAGAGCTTCGGGTCGAACGAACTCGATGCACTCGACAATGGCAGCCAGACGCCGGTCGTGTGGGAGTTCGCCCGGGGGTTATCGAACTTGGGGACGTTGTGGATGCAGCGCGTGGGCGGCGGCGCCGTCGCGCACTACGGTCCGCTGCACTACCCGGGCGACACGCCCGGCGTGGACGAACTGGATCGGCGGATGTTCCGCGCCGTGTACGACGAGGGCTTCACGCGTCATGCGCACGCGGTGCGCCGCGCGGAGGACGTCGTCTTCACCGAGCTGTTCTCGGATGCGCCGCGGTCGTACACGCTTCTCGGCGATCCCGAGATGGCGATCCGTCGCGTCGATCCGGATGCGCCCCCCTTCTGCGACGTGGAGTGGATCGTCGTGAAGCCAGAGTGGATCGC
>CAZEPH010000335.1:0-3638 GCA_964514075.1 uncultured bacterium
AGGTGTCCTTTGCTAGTCATAGTGGGAAGATACGCGAGCCGGGCCGGTGAGGCACCCACCCTGCGTCCGCGTGATTATGAGCAGAGTAACCCTAGCAACTGGTTGAGCTATTGGTCAACGAACCAGACGTACCGGGACCGCCACGGACTCGGCGTCCCTACCCACCGCCACGACCGCGAACTCGTTGTCGTCGATCACGACGTTCGGGAGAGTGATCTCCGTTCGCTCGCCCACCCACCACTCCGCCTGCCACACGGCGGACGTCGTCGAGCGGCGCATGACCTTGAATCCCTGACGCCGCGGGTCGTTCGGCGCCCACCAGCGGACGTGCACATCGGGAGAAGCCGTGCCCGATGCCTGCGCGGAATCGGGAGGTACGGGCGCGCTCGCAAGGTCCCCGATCGTCCCGACGTTCACCCGCGCGACCTGCGCGACGAAGCGCGGGGAGACGTGCTCGGCGAGGTCGCCGTACGTCACGCCGTTTTCCGTGCGCGGCGTTTGGTGCTGGTGCCGGTAGTCCTCGACCGGCTCGCAGAAGCGTACGGCGGCCCACCCGCGCGTGGTGAACGAGAGGTGATCGCTCCCGCGTCCGATGCGATCCGCACGCGCGATGAGCCGCGGCGCAAGCCCCGGAGCGAAGCCAGCGGCGACGCGCGCGATGTACCGCGCCAGCTCGCGCGACGGCGAGTCGTGCGGATCGGGCGAGAACACGCGCAGGCGCGTGGAGTCGACCGTCCCACCCTGCCCCCGGATCCCTCCGACGATGTCGTTCGCCAGCATTCCGCCGATGCGCACGCCGGCCGCCTGCATCTCGCGTGCAAGACAGTCGCTGCCGAGCAGTCCCTGCTCCTCGCCGGCGAACGCGGCGAAGACGATCGTCGCGGGAAAGCGCTTCGTCGAGAGAACACGCGCTGCTTCGAGCATGACCGCGACGCCGCTCGCATCGTCGTCCGCGCCGGGCGCCGCGCCGGTGGAGTCGGCCAGAGCGGTGCCGCGCGAGTCGTAGTGCGCGCCGATCACATACGTGTGCGCGGCGGGATCGTCTCCGGGCAACGTCGCGATCACATTGACCACGCGCACCGACGGCCGGCCCAATCGCGGGACGGGGACGTCGCACGTGTGATACCGCACCTGCAAGCGACCGCCGCTTGCGGCCGCCGCGTCCTCGAATTGCGCATGAATCCACCGCCGCGCCGCGCCGATGCCGCGCGTGGTGGAGAGCGTATCGGAGAGTGTGTGGCGCGTTCCGAACGAGACGAGCGTCGCCACGTCGCGGGCGATGCGCGCGTCGTCGATCGCCTTGACCGCGCTCACCACCTGCGCGGGCGATACCGTGACGATGGCGCGTTCCGTCAGACCCTGCGGCGCGCCTGCCGCCTCCGCCTGCAGCGCCACGTACCACGCTGCCACGAACGTGAGCGCGCGCCGCATCACGACCCGGCGCGTTCCGGACCAACGAAGCGGTACTTCCCCATATACAACGCCGGCGTGTAGCCCTGGAGCGTGAGCACGCCGTCCCCGTCGAACGCCTCCGCGATGGTATGGACCATCGCGATCTCTCCCACCACCCAATCGTGATCGCCCAGGTGCACCATGTCGTGCAGTCTGCATTGATACGCGGCGTACGCGTCGGCGAGAACGGGAGCGCCCTCGACATCGCCCGCCTCGTGCGGAAGCCAGAGCGCGGCATCTGTCGCCTTCGCGCCGTCCCGACCGCTCGAGCTGCCGAGCGACGAAATGAGGTTCACGTGCTCGAGCGGGAGGAAATTCACCGCAAACGCGCGCGCCTGCTGAATGAGGCCGTGCGTGTGCCGCTTTTGCGCGATGGCCAGGCCGTAGAGCGGCGGCACACGCGACACGGGCGAGTGCCATGCGGCAGGCATCGCGTTCGTTTCCTCGCCCACGCGCACGGTCACCACAGCGACCACGGTGGGGTAGTAGTGATAGAAGTCATCGAGGGTCGCGCTGCGTTGTCGCGTCACGTGTGTCTCCTGAACGGGGCGGATGAGTGAGTGCCGCGCAATCTACGAAGCGGCGCGGTGCGCGGTCAAGGCGAGGGCGAATCGGACGGTTCGTCCTCGGCTGCGTCTTCCGCCGGCGGCTCCTCCGCCGCGGTGGAATCCGCGAGGAGACCTTCGCTGTCGGGAAAGTCCTCGGCGATGTCGCGTGTCCAGTGGTCGACGGCGCAGAATTCGGTCGGAATCGTCGCGGAGAGGAAGTAGTCGCGCACGATGTGCGGGCACTCGCCGCGCGCGCGCAGCCCGGTCGTCGCATCGATGGTGACTTCCTCGACGCCCGGCGGACGCACGAACTCCTCGACGGGACGTCCGCGCACCGCATCCCGCATGAACGTCGCCCAGATCGGCAGAGCACCGGCCGCGCCCGAGAGTCCGAGACGTCCGCCGCGATCCGCGCCCACCCACACGCCGCACGCGAGCGACGGGGTATACCCGACGAACCACGCATCCACTTCGTCGTTCGTGGTGCCGGTCTTCCCGGCCACAGGAACCGTCACGCCGTACGCGCGCACGGGGTATCCCGTTCCGTGTGCGATCACGTCCTCAAGGATTGTCGTCATCACGAACGCCGTTTCCGCGGAGAGCACGCGCTGCGTTTGCGGCACCGCGCGATAGACCACCTTCCCCTTCATGTCGAGCACCGCGCGCACGCCGAACGGTTGCGCGCGCACGCCGCCGCCCGCGAGCGTCGCGTAGGCATTCGTCAGTTCCATCGGCGTGACCTCCGTCGCGCCGAGCGACAACGAGAGAACGGGCCGCATCGGACTCCGTATGCCGAGGAGGCGCGCGTACTGAATGACCGTCGGCAGGCCCACCTCGAGCGACAACGCCACGGTCGCGAGGTTCAGCGACCGGTACAGCGCGCGACGCAGCGTGACCGTGCCGTAGTAGTGGTTGTCGTAGTTCCTCGGACGCCACGGCCCTTGCGGGGTCGAGTACGACTTCGGTGCGTCCTCCACGAGCGACGCCGCGGTGAACTGCTTCGCGCCCGTGCGAAACGGCGAATCCAACGCCGCCGTGTACACGATCGGCTTGAACGCCGACCCCGGCTGGCGGTGCGCGTCGAGCGCGCGATTGAACTGCCCCATCGCGCGCGATTGACCTCCGATCAACACGCGCACCGCGCCTGTTCCCGGTTCGAGCACGACGAGCGCCCCACCGACGAGCACCGTGTCCCCACGCGCGAGGACGTAGTCCTGCGCGCGCCGCACACCGTCGCTCAGCGCGGCGTCTGCCACGTCCTGCAGGTGGTGATCCAGCGTCGTGAAGATGCGCAGGCCTTGCTCCGAGAGCGCGCGCTGCGAGAACTGCTTCGCGAGCTGATCGCTGACGAAATCCACGAAATACGGCGCTTTGGTCGGCGGGAGTTCCGGTTCGGGGATGACACCCAGCGGCGCGGCGATCGCGGCCGCATACTGCGCCTGCGTGATGTGGTGCTCGGAGAGCATGTCCTGGAGCACGTTGTTGCGGCGGCGCAGCGCCAGATCCGCATGCCGGTGCGGCGAGTAGAGATTCGGCGCGGGGATGATCCCCGCGATCATCGCGCACTGCGGCAGCGTGAGGTCGGACACGTGCGTTCCGAAGTAAAAGCGCGCAGCGCTCTCCACGCCGCCGATCGAG
>CAZEPH010000336.1:0-3638 GCA_964514075.1 uncultured bacterium
CGTATGCGAAGTTGTCGTTCGCAAGTAGAACATCCACCTTTTTAACGAGGCCGATGGACCCTCGGCACGCGCTCCACACCTCCCCACACACGTCGAAGCCTGTCGCCCCCACGGTGCTGCAGCGAAGTGTTGGATGCAGAACTGTCGCGACGCTAACACGCAGACCGCGCGGGAGTCCACATGGTGCTCGATCGCGTGTGCCGATCCGGGAAGTTCCGCGGACACCGCGTGGCGCGGTCTCGTCACCGGCGCTTCATTCTCACTTCGTCACCAACCGCGATCGCTCCGTCGCGCACGACCTCCGCATTGAGCGCGAGCCGCCCGCCGAACCTCCGTCCGATATCCCGCAGCACCTCGGGATCGCGCTCCAGCGTATCGGGATCCACCGTCGTCATCGGACATCGCGCGCGCAACGAGTCCAGGCGCACGATCGCCTCGCCGATGTGCAACTCGGCGCCGGGCCACTCGCGTTCGTCCAAACCGTCCACGCCGCCGATCAGGATATTCGGTCGCAGGCGGCGCACATCACGACCGAACGCGGCCACGGCGCCATCCGTCGCCACGAGCAGCGGCAGGATGTCGAATCGCTCGAGACCGTCGAATGCTTCGAGCCATGCGTCGTCGCCTGCGGCGGCGCGCACCAATGCGAGCGCTTCGGCGCTGTCCCATGGGTGACCGTTGACGAGCGGTGCGCGGCCGTCCGCATCGAGCGTTCCGCGCAATCCGAGAAGCCGATACTGCCGGCGCGAGGTGCGTACGCCCTCGGGCCCGCGTACGTGCACGATGCGGTCCCCCGGAATGCCGCTGGGGCCGATGACCGCGGACGTCAGCGACTCGCCCGCGAGCGACTTGACCGGGTACCGCCACAACCCAGCGACATGGAGCGTCATCATCGGCCCTCGGAGTGGAGGAAGCAGTGCGGAGTGCAGTCCTATGATGCCGATGCGCACGCTCGTGTGACAACGTGCCGGTGTCGCTGCGTGAAAGGGCGGAGTGCGTTCTGTCGACGACTACAACGTCGGTTTCGCGTCCTCCATTTCCGCCCTCAGCGCCACCTGCCCGCCCGCGCCCTTCAGCGTGAGGAAGCCGTTGAGCGTCGTCCCGTCCTCGCTCAGCGAGCACCGCATCGTCGCGACGACGCGTTGCTGGTAGCGGCCATCGAGCGAGAAGATCGTGATGGCCCACGCGGAGCCGATGATCGCGTTGCTGTAGTAGTTCTTGCCGTCGATCTTGGCGAGACCTTCCCACGCCCCCGTGGACATGCGGATCACGTCGATGGTGACGGCGCCGGTCTTGCCGTTTTGCAGCGTGTAGGTGCCGGTGAACTTCGTGGCGGTGAACGCCGCGCTCGTCTGCGGCGTGATCGCGAGGAGGACGAGGGTCGCGATGAGCGCCAAGGCCCACACGCGCGGGGTGACGGAGTGCTTCAACATGGCAGCCTCCCGCACGGACTGTGCCGTGCCGCGCGATCGGCGGTGGCTGCGCGATGCGGCACACAACGCCGATCGGCACACATATCTTATCGGGCGCGGCGCGGGCGAATCTCTGGTGCCTCGGGCGGTATCCGAACGGAGTAGAAGCGCGAGCGATGCACGCGACCGGCGGCATCCACGAGCAACACGCCGGCTCCCGCACACGTGCGTGCGAGGCGCACGGCGTGGCGCGCCCCGCTCACGAACGCCGCGGTGGAGAGCGCATCCGCGTCCACGGCGCGCGGCGCCACGGCGCTCGCCGTCCGGGACGCGCGCGCGGCGCGTCCGGTGCGCGGGTCGAGGATGTGTCCGGTGCGATGTGCGCCGCGGCCGACGACGCGTTCGCTCTGGTTGGAGGTGGCGACGCTCGCGCGCTCGAGTGCGAGCGTGGCGAGCGTGTGCTCCCCCGCGGCGTCGCGCGGATCGGGGACGACGACGGGCCACGCGGGCGCATCGGGCGGAGCATCCAGCGCAAGCAGCTGTCCGCCCGCATCCAGCAACGCGCGATGCACGCCGAGCGACTCCAGTCGCTCCCCCGCGCGGTCGAGCGCGTACCCTTTGCCGATGGCGCCGAGATCCAGCGCCATGCCCGGACGCGCGAGACGCACGGCGCGCGCAGCGCTGTCGCGCAACACGCCGCGTGCGCCGACGAGCGCGCGCGCCCGCGCGATCTCCGCACGCGTGGGCGCGCGCCACGCGCCGGAGGAATCGCGAAAGCCCCACGCCGCGACGAGCGGGCGAATCGTCGGATCGAACGCGCCCCGCGAACGCACACTCCAGCGCAACGCGTCGTCCAGCACGCACCACGTGTCGGCGGAGACGGGCACCCACTCGCCGCTGCCCGCTGCGGCGTTCACGCGGGCGATGTCGCCACCGCCGCGCCAGTCGGTGAGGAGGGAGTCGAGCCGCTGCATCTCCTCGAACGCGGCGTCGATGGCGCGACCCGCGCGCGCGCTGTCGGGCGCGAAGGCGGTGATCGTCACGAGCGTGCCCATGAGGTAGCGCATGCGCGCCACGCGCACGGTATCGGGGTCGGCGGCGTATGCGGCGGTCGCGCAGAGGAGGGCGCCCGCCGCGAGAGCGGCGCGGCGCATCAGCGGCGCGTGATGCGGGTGCGCCGCTCCGTGCGCTGCAGGAGAATCGAGACGCCGGTGACGACGAGCACGAGCAGGCCGATGGCCGCGACGTCGATCAACACGCCGAGCAGAGGCGCGGGCCAGCGGCCCGCGTGCAGATCGACGAGACGCTTCATCGTGGTGCGGTCCGCGCCGGCGCGTGTGCGAAGGCTCCACGCGCCGCGCGCATCGCGTGCGTACATCCCCGATCCGGCGCGGACGAGCAGCGTTCCGTCGGGTGCAAACGCGGCGAACTGAATGTGCGAGTCGATCGCGTTCGCCGGCAAACCGGCGTCGTCCCACACGGAGCCGCCGTCGCTCGAGACGAACACGCCCCCATCCGCGGTGGCGACGAGAACGCGCGCGGAGTCGCGCGGCGCGAACGCTACCGACACGACGCCGCTCGCCGGCACGGGCAAGAGCACGCTGGTCCACGTCGCGCCGCCATCCTGCGATTCGTAGAAGTCACGCGTGGTCGCGGCGAAGTGATGCCCGGCGACGAACGGGTCGATCGCGAGCGCGGTGGTCCGATCGGTGAACGGACCGCGCGCGGGTACGCTCTCCCCGAGGACGCGGCGCGCCCACTGCTCGTGGCGCAACAACAAACCGGTGACGGCGAGGAGAACGAACAGCACGGCGAGCAGCGCGCCGACGACGCGGTGGAGTTGTCTCATCGCGAACCGTACAGCGCGGTCAGCGTCGCCACCGCGCGACGGACGCCGGCGGCCATCGCCCACGACGACATCGTCGCCCCGGACACGTGCACGATGTCGCGATCCACCGCGATCGCATCGCGGGCGCTCTTGCCGCGGAATTGCTTGAGAAAGCGTTCGCGCCGCACGGCGTCGCCGTGGCGCTCGCGGTACACGAGCACGATTACCGCGCGCACGCGAATCGCTGCGTCGGTCGCCACGAGAAACGTGATCGGATAGTACTTCCCCTTCTCTTCGACGACGAGTCCGTACCCGCTCACGCCGCCGCCGCGCGCGCGCGCCACGTGCACGGTGATCACGCTGTCGCGCAGCCGAAAGCCGATGGACTTCTCGATGCG
>CAZEPH010000337.1:0-3636 GCA_964514075.1 uncultured bacterium
TACGAGCGCGCCAACGCCATGGGCATTCAACGTGCGCAGCAGGAGCGCCTCGACGCGCAAAGCGCCGGACGGCGCAGGGACGGAGACGCTAAAGGGCACCCAGGTGTTCGTGGCGATGTGGCTGTCACCGATGACCACCTCGTTCGACGCGATTTCGGATCCACCGGACGCCGCGTTGAAGAACACGATCTTCGCGATGAGACGGTTGCTCGAACAGGTCAGACTGCCGATCATCGGATCGGCCGAGGACACGAAAGAATATCCCTTGAACGTGTAGATCTGACCGGTCGCGGGCGTGAACGCCTGACCGCATCCGCCGACGTTGAAGGTTGGAGTTCCGGGACACCCCACGAATCCGCCGTAGATCTTCGACGCCGCGGCGCCGGTGCGAGCGATGTTGTCCGTCCCCGGCAGCGACAGTTGCACGCCGCTGCCGAATGTAAACCACCCGGAGTAGGAACCTCCGAGCGACTCGAAGCCTGGGTTCGCCAGCAGATTGACCGCGGATGCAGGTGATGTGTACGCCGCACCGCAGACGATCGCAGACACGACCATCAGGCCTAGACTCCCTGTGAACCGTCTCATGTTGCTTCTCCTCCGGAGGGGCGTTGCGAACCCGCAGTAGCTCGTGTCGGCACGATGCAGCGGCGAACAATGCGAACCCGCGGAAACCAGACACGTCCCGACGAGGAGGCACGGGTTCGTACACCCTCGTCGCGAAAACAGCGACCTCCTTGCGCGGCACCGCTGTCGATCGCCCTGTGAGAATCCCGGCCGGCCGAGAGACTGGTGCCTTGACTTGGCCCAACACGATTGTCCACTATGTTCGGCGTGAGAACAAAGTCTTTTTTTGCTCCGGCGGACGTCCAGAACGCGGAGAGGGGGCGACCGGCTGTCGCCCCGCTCCTCGAGGTGCGTGGCGTCTGCAAGACGTTTTCCGCGAGAGGGCTTTTCTCGGCCGCATCGAGCGTCGTGGCTGCGGAGAACGTTGCCTTCGACCTCGCTCGGAGCGAGGCGGTGGCGCTGGTCGGTGAGTCGGGAAGCGGCAAGAGCACGATCGCGCGTCTCGTGTTGCGCCTGGACGATGCCGACGCCGGAGAGATCCTACTGGACGGCGTCGATGTTCTCTCCCGCGAACCGCGCGGAGCCTCCCTCGGATATCGCGGCCGGGTTCAAATGGTGTTCCAGGACCCGTTCGGATCGCTGAACGCGGTGCACACGATCGCGTATCACTTGGAACGTCCCCTGCTCCGCCACCGTCGCGCCACATCGTCCACGTTGCGCGAGCGGGCGCTCGACCTCCTGCGAACGGTCGGCCTCGTTCCGGCGGAAGAGTTCATCGATCGCTTCCCGTACGAGCTGTCGGGCGGCCAGCGCCAGCGCGTGGCCATCGCACGCGCACTGGCCGTCGAACCGGACGTCTTGGTGGCGGATGAGCCGACGTCGATGCTCGACGTGTCGATCCGCGCCGGCATCCTAAACCTGCTCGCCACGCTCAAGCGCGAACGCGGTCTCGGCATCCTGCTCATCACCCACGACCTCGCGTCCGCGCGGTTTCTCGCGGACCGCATCGTGGTGCTGTTCCGCGGTCGCGTCGTGGAGTACGGACCGAGCGCGGCGTTGATCGGAGCGCCGGCTCATCCCTACACGCGAGCCTTGCTCGCGTCGATCGCCGGCACAGAGGACGAACCGGAATCCCGGGGAACCCGTCGCGCGACGGACACGCGCACCGCGGGGCAGGGATGCCCCTTCGCGTCTCGCTGCCCCAACGTTCTCGAGGTGTGCCGCGAGGAGGATCCCGCTCCGCGATCGTTCGATGGCCGTCGTGTCCGCTGTCATTTGTACCCGACCACCCTGTCCATGCCCGCGAACTAGCGGATCATGCCGATGGCCCCGTTCCCCGCCGATTTCCTCTGGGGCGTTGCCACGTCCGCGTTCCAGATCGAAGGCGGAGCGGCCGTGGAGGGACGCGGCGAGCCGATTTGGGCTCGCTTTGCCGCAACACCCGGCGCGATAGCCGACGGATCCCACGCGCTCGTTGCGTGCGATCACTACGCACGCTGGCAGGACGACGTGGCTTTGCTGCAATGGCTCGGGGTCAACGCCTATCGATTCTCCATTGCGTGGCCGCGCGTGATCCCCTCGGGAAGTGGCCTCGTCAACGAGCGGGGCCTCGACTTCTACTGCCGTCTCGTCGACGCGCTTCTCGAGACGGGGATTCAGCCCTTTGTGACCTTGTACCACTGGGACTTGCCGCAAGTGCTGCAGGATCGCGGTGGATGGCGGGTGCGCGCGACCGCCGAGGCCTTCGTGGAGTACGCGGACGCCGTGAGCCGCAGGCTCGGGGATCGAGTGCGTTATTGGGCCACGCACAACGAACCGTGGTGCGTCGCGACGCTCGGTCACGAAACCGGCCATCATGCGCCCGGATGGCGCGACCCGGCGGAGTCGCTGCGCGTCGCGCACCATCTGCTGCTCTCGCACGGATGGGCGGCGCACGCGGTGCGACGCAACGCGCCGAACGCGGAGGTGGGCATCGTGCTCCTCACCTGTCTCGTTCAGAGTGCGACGGAGAGCGCGGCCGATCGCGACGCGGCACGCGAAGCGGACGGCGTCATGAACCGCTGGTATCTCGATCCGCTGTTTCGCGCGCGTTATCCCGCGGACGCTGTTGCCGACCGTGTGCGGCTCGGGCATCTGCCGGGCGACGGGATGCCGTTCGTCGAGGCGAATGACCTGCAGACGATCGCGACACCTCTGGACTTTTTGGGTGTGAACTACTACAGCCGCACCGTCGTACGCGCGAACGACGACGGACGACCGACGGCCGTCGCCATGGCGCGACCGGAGGAACTCACCGACATGGGATGGGAAGTGTATCCGCAAGGATTGACTGGCGTGCTGGACAGAATCCGCGCGGAGTATGCGCCGGCAAAGATCTACATCACGGAGAACGGCGCCGCGCACACGGACCCCGCCGGCGTCGATGGGGAGATCGCCGACACGCGGCGCGTCGCGTACCTTCAGATGCACGTGGATGCGACGCAGCGCGCAGTCGATGACGGCGTTCCCGTGGCGGGGTACTTTGCGTGGTCGTTCCTGGACAACTTCGAGTGGGCGCACGGGTACGCGAAGCGATTCGGTCTCTTCGACGTCGATTACGCCACACAACGACGCACGCCGCGCGCGAGTGCGCACTGGTTCCGTCACTTCATAGCCGCGGGCGGGGTCGACGACGCCGCCTCTCGGCCGATCGCGAGGAGGAGTACGTGATCTCGATGCAGCGAGCATTCGGTTCCGCGGCACGTCGTTCGATCGTCGCAGCGGTCGTCGTGGTTTGTCTCGTCGCGGCGGCGTCGACGGGTCTCGCGCAGTCTTCGGGGACGACGGGACGCCCGGTGACGCGCATCGTCTCCGACGGCGCCGGCCTCACGCTACAGGTGAACGGCCAGCCTTTCCTGGTCCGCGGGATGAACTGGGATTACATCCCCATCGGACAGAACTACAGCTGGACCCTGTGGCAGCAACCGGACGCCGTCATCGAGGCGGCTCTCGCTCGCGAGATGCCCTTGCTCAAGGAAATGGGCGTGAACGTCACGCGGCAATACTCGGGCATTCCACCGCGGTGGGTGCAGT
>CAZEPH010000338.1:0-3630 GCA_964514075.1 uncultured bacterium
AGGCGTCCGCCTTCAGTGTGATTCAGGTCCGACTCCTCTGTCTACTCACTGTTAACGCGAACCGCGCGCGGAATCGGTCACAAGCGTGGAGCTAGCGCGGCGCTCCGGCATCGACCCACGCCCCCAGGAGTGCTCTTTCGGCGTCCGACATACCTGTTTTGTTACCCAAGGGCATGGTCTTCGATTCGACGGCGCGCGCCTTGATGCGCGGAGCGTAGCGAACGATCGCGTCGGTCGAGTCGAACATCACGCCGAGAGGCGCCGCCGGGAACGCGGCGTCCGCGGGGTGCGCGGAGTGGCAGCGGATGCACCGCTCGTTGATGACGGCGCGCACGATGGGAAACGCCGGGACCGCCTGCGCCGCCGCCGGGTTGCCGGACGGCGCCGGAACCGCCCGGCGTGGCGGAGCCGCGAGCACCGCGACCGCAACGAGAGCGGCGGCGGCCGGGATCAGCGCCGTGTGCCGGCGCGCGTCCTTCGCGATCATCACGTGCCGCACGCTCGCTCCCGCGACGAAAACGAGCGTCACAATGATCCAGCTCGCGTGCGATCCGTACAACGCGGGGAAATGGTTCGAGAGCATGAGGAACAGCACGGGGAATGTCATGTAGCTGTTGTGCACACTGCGCCGCTTTGCCTGCGCGCTGAGCGACCAGTCGATTTCCTCGCCTGCTTGGGTCGCTGCGATCATCTTGGACTGGCACGGCAGGATGACGTGCCACACGTTCGCTCCCATGATCGTGCCGAGCACCGCGCCGACGTGAATGAACGCGGCGCGCCCGCTGAGCAGGTGCGTGAGGGCGTACGCAAAAGCGGCCAGCAGCGCGACGCACAGTGCGGACGCGAGCGTCTCACGTCGCCCGAGCGGCGACTTCCAGATGGCGTCGTAGATGATCCAGCCGAGGAGGATCGCGCCGACGCCGATGCCGATCGCCGCGCCCGTGCCGACGCGTGCGACGTTCGCGTCCACGAGGTACATGCCACCCGTCGCGTAGTAGACGATCACGAGCAGCGCGAGACCCGTGAGCCACGTGATCAGGGCTTCCCACTTGAACCAGTGGAGTTCCGTGGGCACTTGGCCCGGACCAAGTCGCCGGCGTTCAACCTGGTAGAACCCGCCGGAGTGCACCATCCAGATGTCGCCCTCGACGCGATCGCGCGGGGGATCCGGCTTCGCCAAGTGCTGATCGAGCCAGATGAAGTAGAAGGAACTCCCGATCCACGCGATGCCCGCGATGAAGTGCGTCCAGCGCGTGAGGAGGTTGAGCCAGTCGAGTGGGGTCACGGGCGCGGAGAATAGCGCGGCTCACCGGTCCGTGCGAGTGCCGTGTTACAGGACGACGCGCCGCGCGTTCCCCGCGCAGATTCCTCCCGGATAGGTATGCACGCCCTCTTGGTACTTGTAGAGCGAGACCTGCGAAAAACTCAGGCCGTTCGGAGCCAGTGTCCACGTGAAGTCTTCGCGATAGGTGCTTCCCGCCGGACCGGCGATAAAGAATCCGTGCAGGATGTGGGGGTTGTTCGGGAGAACGGTGGCGTTGTAGACCTGCGTGTCTCCGGAGCCCGGTGGATCTTCATCGACAATGCGAATGGTGGACGGTCCTGTGACGGTCAAGGTCAGAGTCGCCTGCCCCAGCTCCGAGGGGATACACGCCCAGTCCTGCACGTAGGAACCCACCCAATCCTGGATGCTGCCGTCGCCGCACGGAATCTCGAAGCTCGTCTCGGGGAGGTGTGTCACCGTCCCATTCGCATCCGTGTGCGTGGCCCCCCGTTGCGTGATGCCCTGCCGGTCGGAGGAAAAACTCACATCCGACGACAACGTGCCCATCGGCCCGATGACGTTCATCTTCACGTCTCCGTCGAGACTGTAGCCGCAGGCGTTCGCCACACCGCCCGCAGCGCCCGTGGCCGGCTTGCTCAACAGCGGATGCGCCGCGTCGATGCTGATGTTCGTGTTGTTCCCCGACAGATTGTCGACGAAGGCCCCTGATCCACAAACGCTCGTTCCTTGCTCCATCATCGTGAATTCAAATGTGCCGGAGAAATTACCCAGACCGCCCATGCTGGTCACGGCGACATCGACTGTCCCCCCGAATCCGACGGTCGCCGTCGACGGGTCACCCGACAAGCGGCACGTTCCCGTGATCACGGACTCGGTCGAGCCGTTGCTGTCCCCGTCGAGCGGAAGGACGAACACGTACGAGTTCGGCGGCGCGCCCGGCGAGGTATCCGCCTGAAACGTGAGACCGGCGGCTCCCGGCGATCCGGGATTGACGAGAAACGGAAGAAGAGCGTCGAGGCGTCCGATCCCGGGGAATGCGAGGGCGACACCCATCTCCATGTACGACTTCATCAGGGTGGCTTCTTGGGGGATCACGGGGTTGGATGGGCCGCCGCAGCCGGAGAACACAAGCGCTAACGCAACGGGAAGGGCACGTCGCACACTATCCTCCTCCTGATGAGAGGCACGCGTTTCGCATGCCCAAGCGTACGCCACCATCACCCGTCGCGCAAACTTGGCGATCAAGAAATCCCTTGAATCCGGCCTCTCTGGTCTGCGTACAATCGAAGAGGCGGCGCACCCTCCCCACCTCGCACCGCCGCTCTGCTCCCAGGGCTCAACGCATCCCCGACTCACGCATCCGTAGGGAGCCCCATGCCCGGCGTCCACACACGGGCGCTCGCGCTCGGCGCGTTCGCGTTCGTTGCACTTGTCGTGCCCGCCGTCGCGCACGCGGAGCGCGATCCGGATCGCTTGCAGTACCTCAGCGACGGTCCTCTCAACGCGCGCGCCACACTCCCGCAACCGCCGCGCGCACTCTCCGTCGGCCCGATGGGGTCGCTCGGCAGCGTGTACCTCCCCGGTACGCAGAGCGAGACGAGCGTCGCCGCGAGCGGCGTGTTCGTGGTCCTCGGGTTCAACGACTTTCGCAATCCCACGAACGGCAGCGGGCTCATGACGTCGTCCGACGGGGGCGTCACGTTTGTGGATCGCGGACAATTGCCGCTCGGCAGCGGGCGCGCGCTCTATGGCGATCCATCACTCGCCGTCGACGAACGCACGGGCGTTTTCTACTACGCGTCGATCTTCGAGAACTCGCTCGGCCGCGTGTCGCTTGCAGTACATCGTTCGAACGACGGCGGCGCAACGTGGGCCGGCCCGTTCGAGGTCACGCCCGCGAGCCTCTCCGGTCACACGGCGGACAAAGAGTGGATCGCCGTCGATCCCGAAACCGGGCGATTGTTCGTCGCGTGGACGGACTTTTATCTCAGCGCGCAGGTCAAACTCGCGTACTCCGACAATCAGGGCGCGACGTGGAGCACGGTGAAGATCCTCGGCGGAGGCACGGGCGTGAGCGTCGCCGCGGACCCGGCGGGCGCGGATGTCTACGTCGCATGGTTCGGCGGGAGCGGCATCGTCGTCGCACACTCCGCGGACAACGGCGCCACGTGGCAACCCGCGCACGTCGTCTCGCCCGTGCCGTTCTACCCCGCCGTGCCGCCCTACGGATTCGATCGCACGAATAGCAACCCGTCGATTGCCGTGAACGCACGTGATCGCGGCGTGGAGCTGGTGTATCCGGCATCGCAGAACGGCACACCGTTCGGCGACTTCGGCGATGTCTA
>CAZEPH010000339.1:0-3627 GCA_964514075.1 uncultured bacterium
AGTCGCCGACGATCGGCTCGCCGCTCACGGCCGAGGGCACGCTGGTCGGCACGTTCCAGTACATGGCGCCCGAGCAGCTCGAAGGCCGCGAGGCCGACGCGCGCAGCGACCTGTGGGCACTCGGCTGCGTGCTGTACGAGACGACGTGCGGGCGCCGCGCGTTCGAGGGCGAGAGCCAGGCGAGCCTGATCGGCGCGATCATGCGCGACGACCCCCGGCCCGTCGTCGAGATCGCGCCGATGTCTCCGCCCGCACTGGATCGCATCATCCGCACATGCCTCGCGAAGGACCCCGATCAGCGCTGGCAGTCGGCGGGCGACGTGGGGCGCATGCTGCGCGGACTCGACGCGCCGTCGAGCGGCAGCGCCGTTGCGCCGGTCGTGCCAGCGGCGCGGCGCGGCCTCAAGCGCGAGACCCTTGCGTGGGCGCTCGCCGCGCTCCTGCCGCTTCTCGCCTTCGCCGTCGCGCGGTTCACCACGGTCGCGCGCCACGAAGACGACCCGATGCGTGTGGCGCTCACCTTGCCGAGGGGCGTTGTCTACCACTTCTCGGGAGACTTTGCGGGCCCTCCCGCGATCTCGCCCGATGGACGACGCGTCGCGTTCGTGGCGCTCGACGACAAGATGGGCGCCTCGATCTGGGTCCGCGACCTGGATCGGCTCGACGCGCGTCCCATATCCGGCACCGCGGGCGGCAGCTTCCCGTTCTGGTCGCCGGATGGCTCATCGCTCGGCTTCTGGGCCGAACTGACGCTCAAGCGCGTCGACCTCGAGAGCGGCGCCGTCGTGTCGCTGTGTCCGGCAGGTTCGATGCGCGGCGCCAGCTGGGGGCGCGACGGCATCATCGTCTTCTCCGGCCGCGCGCAGGGCGCCCTCTCGCGCATCCCCGCCGCCGGGGGCGAGCCCGTCGCTCTCACGACGTGCGACAGCACCGTGGAAACGACGAACCGCTTCCCGCAGATCCTGCCGGGCGGACACAACGTCCTCTACTACTCCGGCGATCACCGCGACCCGAAGTCGAAACACGCCGGGGCGTACGTCGTCTCGGCGGACGGCAAGAAGAAGCGCTTCCTGCTCAACACCGCCGTCAATGCCGTCTATGCAAGCGGGCACCTCCTCTACCTGCAAGACAGCGTGCTGTTCGCGCGGCCCTTCAACCCGCGCACGCTCCGCTTCACAGGACCCGCGGTGGCGACGCGGGAACGCATCCAGCCCGATCCGACGACATGGACGAGCAACCTGAGCGCATCCGAGACCGGCCGCATCGCCTACGTCATGCTCGGGCCGACGTTCGGCAGCCGCCTCGAAGAACGCGCCCGCGATGGCTCGCGGTTGCGCCTGCTCACCGGTTCGGCCAATCACGTGAACATCAATCTCTCACGCGATGGCCGCACGCTCGCGAACGCGTCGCAGGTGTCGGCCTCCGGGGATCTGTGGACGATCGACGTGGCATCCGGCCGCCGTTCGCTGGCGCGCGGGGGACAGCCCGATGATGATGCTCCCGTTCTCTCGCCGCACGGAGAGCGCATGGCGTTCCTGTCGAACCGCGCGGGACGGCAGTACCGTGCCTACGTCGGGCGCAGCGATGGCGCCGGCGACGTGCGCCCACTCCTCCCCGGTGGCACGAGCGACCAGTCTCCCTCGGACTGGTCGGCGGACGGGCGATTCGTGATCGTGGCCACCGGCCCGTCGTCGTTCTCCGTCTATTGGGACTCGCTGATTGTGGTGCAACCGGACAACCCGGGCGTGTCCCAGGTTCTGCTCGTGCGCCCGGGCTCCAACGGAGACGTGCGCATCTCTCCAGACGGACGCTGGCTTGCCTACGCGGAGGGCGCGTACGGGGCCTCGCGCATCGTCGTGATCCCGTTCCTGCCCGGCTGGCCCGCGAGCGCGGCGCCGAGCGGTCGCTGGCAGGTGAGCACGTCTGACGCGGCGTACCCGCGGTGGACGTCGAACGGGCGCGAGGTTGTCTTCGCGCGCTACGACGGGACGGTCGTGTCGGTGGATGTGGAGGCGCGCGGCCCGGAGCTCCACGTCGGGTCCGAGCACGAACTCTTCCGGGCGCCGCTCCGGCCGCAGACGGCGGCGTTCGACGTGAGCCCTGACGGACAGCGATTCTACGTCAACGTGCTCTCCGGTGACGACGTGAGCCGCCTTGCGGTCGTGACGAACTGGTCCGCGGGGCTGGCGAAGAAGTAGGCGCGGTTCCGCAACCGCGCCTCTCACGCGGACGTTCTTGGAAGGTCACGCCCGACCAATAACCTCCCGGGGATCCCCACCATGCTGCGACTCGAGATCGACGCCGTTTCCAAGCATTACCGCGGCGGGACGTGGGGCCTGCGCGACGTGAGCCTCTCGCTGGGCCCCGGCGTGTACGGACTCCTGGGCCCGAACGGCGCCGGAAAGAGCACGCTCATGCGCGTGCTCGCGACGATCACGCGCGCGACGAGCGGACGCGTGACATGGGACGGCGAGGACATCGCGCGCGATCCCGACCGGTTGCGGCGCGCGCTCGGGTACCTGCCGCAGGACTTCGGCGTGTATCCGCATCTCACCGCGGTGGAGTTCCTCGAGTACATCGCGGCGACCAAAGGCCTGCACGGCAGGGAGGCGCGCACGCGCATCGAACAACTCCTCGAGTTGCTGAATCTCACCGGCGCACGCAAGCGGGCGCTTGGCGGCTTCTCCGGCGGGATGCGGCAACGCGTCGGCATCGCGCAGGCGCTGCTCTCCGACCCGCAGCTTCTCATCGTGGACGAACCCACGGTCGGCCTCGACCCGGAAGAACGCGTGCGCTTCCGCTCACTTCTCACCGATCTCGGCGGCGAGCGCATCGTGCTCCTCTCGACGCACATCGTCTCGGACGTCGAGGCAGTGGCGGCGGACATCATCCTGATGAACGCGGGACGCGTGATCGCGCGCGGAACGTCGGAGCAGCTGCTTGCGCAGGTCGAGGGCTGCGTGTGGGAATGCGCGATGACGCCCGCGGAGATCGAGCGCGAGCGGCAGCGCCGGATCGTCGCGAGCACGACGCGCCGCGCCGACGGCGTCATCGCGCGGCTGATCGCCACCACACAGCCGCACGCTCTCGCACGACCCGTCACCGCGACGCTGGAGGATGCGTACCTCTCCGCGCTTGGGGCGGCCGTGAACGGGGCGAGCGTGTGAGCGCGTTCCGCACCATGTGGCATCTCGCGCGCGCGGACGCGTTGGAGCGCATGCGCCGTTCGAGCTTCCTCGCGATCCTCGCCGCCGCTCTGTACCTCGCCTACTGCGTGAGCACGGGGAAGATCCGCCTCATCGTCGGCGACTACGTGGGCGAGCCGAACGCGGCGTTCATCGGAACGTTCTCGGCGCTGGCGTCCTCCGTGTTCCTCTCGCTCGCGGGGTTCTACATCGTGAAGGGCGCTATCGCGCGCGACCGCGAGACGGGCGTCGGGCAGATTCTCGCCGCGACACGCCTCACGCGGTGGCAGTACACCGTCGGCAAGATGCTCAGCAACCTCTCGGTGCTGATGTCGATGGCGTGCGTGATGGCTGTGGCGGCGGTGGTGACGCTCTTCACGAGCGGGCGTTCGGAGAGCGCGAACATCGCGCTGCTGCTCGCGCCCTTCGTGTTCATCACTCT
>CAZEPH010000340.1:0-3616 GCA_964514075.1 uncultured bacterium
CACGCGCGACGCGTCGTCCACGACGTACGCGCCGCAATCGTGCACGTCCATGCCGAGCCAGTGTCCGGTGCGATGCATGTAGTACGGCTTGAACCGCTCTTCCGCGATGATCTCGTCGGCACCACCCTGCAGCACGCCGAACCGCAGCAAACCGTCGACGAGCACGCGCACGGCGGCGTCGTGCGCGTCGCTGAAACGCGCGCCGGGGCGCACGCGCTCGATCGCCGCGCGTTGCGCATCCAGCACGAGTTCGTACACCTCGCGCTGCGCGGGACCGAAGCGTCCGCTGACTGGAAACGTGCGCGTCACGTCCGACGCGTAGTGATCGAACTCCGCGCCCGCATCGATCAACAGCAGGTCGCCGTCTTCCATGCGGCGGTCGTTCGTGACGTAGTGCAGTGTGCACGCGTTCGCGCCCGACGCCACGATCGACGGGTACGCCATGCCCGCGCCCCCGCGGCGCCGGACTTCGTAGGTCAGCACGGCGTCCACTTCGTATTCCCACGTGCCGGGTGCTGCGGTTTCCATCGCCGCGACATGCGCGGCGTACGAGAGCTCCGCGGCGCGTCGCATATGCGCCGTTTCCTCCGCGTCTTTCACGAGACGCATGTCATGCGACACGTGCGTCACGTCGAGCACGCGCGTCGGGCCGTGTCCGCGGCGCGGGCGCATCTTCTGGGCGCGACGGATCGCCTCCTCGATCGGGTGCGCCAACGCGGCATCGCGGCTGGGGGTGTACGCGACCTGATGCGCGCGCTCGATCAACGCGGGGAGCATCTCGGAGAGTTCGCCGATCGGGTGCGCGCGGTCCGCGCCGAACCGATCGCGGGCACCGTCGACGCCTGCGCGCGCACCGTCCCACGTTTCCCGCTCCGGATCACGCGGGCGCACGAACAGCGTGAACGTCGGCGCATCGGGTACGTCCGAGAGGACGGCGACGGCCTCGGGCTCGCCGAACCCCGTGAAGTACAGGAGGTCGTTATCTTGGCGGAAGGAGAAATGCGTGTCGTTGGATCGCGTGGCTTGCGGTGCGGACGTGAGGATCGCCACGCCACCACCGAGGCGGCGCAGCATCTCCCGGCGGCGCTCTGCGTATTTCATGGACGGACCTCCCGGCAGGTAGGGCCAGAAAACACTCCGAGTGTACGAAAGCCGTATCGGCTCGTCCACCTACAGTGCCGACAAGCGCGCCCGGCGCGCTATACTGACCCCAGCGGCTCGATCGCCGCCCGAATCCGATGCGCCTCCCACCCTCCAGCAGACGCATCGGCTGCCGACTCGACCATATCCTGAGGACACATCCAATGCGCTGCAGCTCTCGAACGCTCTGGCTCATGCTGGCTGTCATGGCACTGCCCGCCGCACATGCGCACGCGACACGCATCAACGTACTCGTCCGCAACAACAACTACAGCCCGTCGACGATCACCGCATCGGTGGGCGATACGATCCACTTCACGGATACGCAGGGTACCCACACCGTCACCAACGGCACCGGCTCGGGTGATCCGACGCACGGCACGCTCTTCGACGTCACTCTCAGCGTCGGCGAATTCTGGGACTACATCGCCACCGCGCCCGACACGATCCCGTTCTACTGCATTCCCCACGAGGTCCTGAACATGAAGGGAACGATGCGCATCACGTGTGCGAATGCGGCCCCCGTGGTGAACGCGATCGGCACGCAAACGGTGGACGAAAACACGCTGCTCACGGTGACGCCGTCCGCAACGGACGGCAACGGCGACGTGCTTTCGTGGAGCGGCGCCAACCTTCCGAGCGGCGCGAGCGTGAATCCGTCGACGGGCGTGCTCACGTGGACGCCGGGCTACGCGCAGTCGGGTACCTATGCAAACGTGACGCTGATCGCGAACGACGGGAAGCCGTGCAACAGCTCCGGGCAAACGTCGTTCACGATCGTGGTGAACAACGTGAACCGCGCGCCGGTCGTGAACGCGATTGCGAACCAGTCCGTCGACGTGAACACATTGCTCAGCGTGACGCCCGTCGGATCGGACCCCGATGGCAATGCGATCACGTGGAGCGGCGCGAGCCTTCCGGGAGACGCCGTCGTGAATCCGTCCACCGGGGAGTTCACGTGGACGCCGGGGGCTGCGGATGTGGGAACGCACGCCGGCGTCACTCTCCTCGCAACCGATCCTTTGCTGGCCGCCGGCTCAGCCAGCTTCGACGTGACCGTCACCTCCCCCACGTCCGTCGCGCCGGACGCTCAACGCGCCACCCGTGCCGCGGTGCCGTCCACGTTCCGCGACGTGCTGCGGCTTCAGGTGCCGGACGGGGCCGCCGTTACGGTCTGGAGCGTGTCCGGCCAACGGATCGCCACGCTGGGAGACGCGCACGAGTGGGACGCGCGGTCGGCGCCGGCAGGCGTGTATCTCGTGCGGATTCGTGCACACGGCGGGGTCGCAACGCATCGCACGGTGAAGGCGCGGTAGGGTTCATCAACGCGAGTCCCGTCTGTGCGCTTGACACGACGCGGACGGGGCTCGCACCATGGAATAAGCGTCCTCTCGCACGCTCGCGCAGCGCCTCTCGTGTCTTTCCTCTCCGGACGGGCCTGTGACGCGCCGGTACATCGGCGCACTCGTCGATACTCGCGTTCACTCTTCCGAAAGGGCTGCCCCTCATGCGTCGTTTGTCCCGCGTCGTCTTGGCCGCGCTCGTGTGCGCGGCGATCCCGGCTTCCGCCCACGCCGCACGCTTCATCGTGCGATCCAGTGGCTTCTCCTTCACACCGAGCACGCTCACCGTCGCGGTCGGCGACACCGTACGCTTCCAAAATCAGTCCGGCATTCACACCGCGACCAATGGAACGGGATCGAGCGATCCGAACTCCGGCACGCTGTTCGATTTCAGTCTGTCCGCCAGTCAGTTCGGCGACTGGATCGTGCCCGGGTCCGTGGGGGGAACGACGGTGCCGTATTACTGCACGTTCCACGAAACGCTCAACATGAAGGGGACGATCACCGTCACGTGTTCGAACGGAGCACCGGTCGTGAACTCCATCTCCGCGCAAACGGTCGACGAGAACTCGCTGCTGACCGTGACGCCCGTGGCGAACGACCCCAACAACGATCCGCTCACCTTTAGCGGGTCCAATTTGCCGAGTGGATCGAGCGTGAATCCGGCGAGCGGCGTCTTCACCTGGACGCCCAGTTTCACCCAATCCGGTTCGTACCTGAACGTAACGATCATCGCCTCCGACAACAAGGCATGCAATCCGACGGGCCAGGCGTCGTTCACCATCACCGTGAACAACGTCAACCGCGCGCCGGTCGTGGACGCGATCCCGAATCAATCCGTCGACGTGAACACGCTCTTGAGCGTGACGCCGACCGGCTCCGATCCGGACGGAGACGCGCTCACCTGGTCCGGCGGCAACCTCCCGAGCGGGTCCGGTGTGAACAGCGGCAACGGGGAGTTCACGTGGACGCCCGGTGCGGGCGACGTCGGCCTCCACACGAACGTGCAGATCATCGCGAGCGATCCGCTCTTGGCGACGGGCTCCGCCGCATTCGACATCACGGTGAACGGCGCGACGGGCGTGGACGCCGCGGCGCCGGCGCGATTCGGCGTCCGGGTGTCGTCGCCGTTC
>CAZEPH010000341.1:0-3613 GCA_964514075.1 uncultured bacterium
CGCTCGTGTCGTTCGAGTAGAGCGGCGCCGTTACGCGACGCTTGAACGGACGCACGTACGTGCTCGCGCGCGCCGTCGTGGACGCGGACGTCATCCTCAACCTGCCGAAGTTGAAGACGCATACGCTCACCGCGATGACGGGTCCGCTCAAGAACTGCTACGGCACGATGCCCGGGTTTGCGAAGGGCACGTTCCACACGCGCTATCCCCAACCGCGCGACTTCGTGGAGGTACTGCTCGATGTGGCGGCGCTGGTGGCGCCCGCGTTCACGATCGTCGATGCCATCACGTGCATGGAGGGCGAGGGACCGTCCAGCGGGTCGCCCGTGTTTCGCGGGCGCCTTCTCGCGGGGCCGCGCGCGGCGGAGGTGGAGCATGCGGCGGCGAGTGTGCTCGGGTTGCGCGCGAGCGGCACGCCGGCGCTGGGCGCGGCGCGCGCGCGCGGATGGCTCGCGGATGCACCGGGTGTGATGCGCGAGCACGGTGTCGCACACGCGCCTCTGCGCCGCGCGTCATACTGGGCCGCGCGGCACATCCCGTCCGCGGCGTCCGGTCTCATGCGACGCACGCTCTGGGTGCGCGCCGCGATCGCCGATGCGCGCTGCACGCGGTGCGGTGAGTGCGTCAGCATGTGTCCCGTGCGTGCGATCGAACCAGGGGCGCCGGGTGCGCCGCCGCGCATCGACTCGAGCGCATGCGTCGGGTGCCTGGTGTGTGTGGAACGCTGCGCGGATCGCGCCATCGACATGCGGCCGTCGCCGCTCGCGCGGTTGTTCGTGTGAGCCCCCCGCTCGCGCACCGCGCGCAGGCGTGGGCGTACGGCATGGCGGCTGCCGTCGTCTCGCCGCTGGACGATGCGTCCGCGGCGCGTGCGGGCGCGGCGCTCGGGGACGCGGTGTACGCGTGCGCGCACATGCGGCGGCGCATCGCACGCGAGAACCTCGCGCACGCGTTCGGCGCGGCGCACTACGTGCGCCCCCGCGACGTCTTTCGCTCGGGCGGCCGCTTGTTCGTGGAGTGCCTGCGTTTGCCGCGCTACGCCGGCCGGCTCACGTCGCTGGTGCGCGTGGACGACCTCGATCGTGTGCACGCGGCGCTGTCCGAAGGACGCGGCGCGATCCTCTTCACGGGACACCTGGGAAACTGGGAGCTGATCGGTCCGGCGCTCGTCGCGCGCGGCGTGCCCGTCACGCTTCTCGTCGGGCGGCAACGCAACGCGCTCGTGGACGCGCGACTCAACACACGCCGTCACGCGTTGGGCGTGGATACCGTGCCGCTCGTCGGCGGCGTGCGCGACGCAGTGCGTCTCCTGCACGGCGGCCGTGCGGTCGGAGTGCTCGTGGATCAGCGCGTGCGGCGCGGCGGTGTGATGGTGCCGTACTTCGGACGCCTCGCCTCGACCGGGCCCGCCACGGCGCGGCTCGCGCGCGCGACGGGTGCGCCGCTCGTGCCGCTGTCGATCACGCGTGACACGGACGGCGTGCACCACACGGTGCGCATCGAGGAGGCGGTGCACGCTGCGCGCGACGCGGACGTCGTGCGCCTCACCGCGGAGATCACGCGGTGCGTGGAAGAGATGGTCCGCCGCGCGCCGGAGCAGTACTTCTGGTTTCACCGGCGGTGGAAACCGCCGAGCGATGCCGCGCTACACGAGGCGCGCGGCGGTGTGCGGGTCGAGGAAGGGGAGACCGAGCAGCCACGCCGCATCTTGCAAAGCGGTCGCGACGTCGCGGCGCATCGCTGAGTCGGACGACGCCGCCGCGTCCGCGGCGAGACCCGAGATGAGGTCGAGCGCGCGCGGCGTGTCCAGGTCGTCCTCGATCGCGGCACGCACGGCCATGCGGGGCGCCGACGGCGCTCCGTCGGTCGCGCGCACGCGCTCGCGCGGAGACGCGTCGCCCGCGAGCGCCGCCGCCGAACGCGTGAGCGACGCCACGGCGTGCGTCGCATCATCGAAGCCCTCGTCGCAACACTCCATCGCCGCGCGGTAGTGGTACGCGAGCAGCGCGTAGCGCACCACGCTCGGATCGTACTCCTCGAACACCTCGGTCAACGTGACGTAGTTCGCGCGCGACTTGGACATCTTTTCCAGACGATGCGTGACGAGTGCGTTGTGCACGTAGAAGCGCGCGAGGTCCACGCCCGTTTCGGCGCGCGCGATCAGCATCTCGCTCTCGTGGTGCGGGTAGATCAAGTCCACGCCGCCGCCGTGGATGTCGAGCGGACGCGGGAGCAGGGCGCCGGACATGACGGTGCACTCGATGTGCCAGCCCGGGCGCCCGCGTCCCCAGGGTGACTCCCACGCGAGCTCGGTCGGCTTGGCGGTCTTCCAGAGGGCGAAGTCCAGAAGGTGCCGGCGTGCACCCACGCCGCCCATTCCGCCCGCGACCATCGCGCTCAGGTCCTGATGCGACAGCGCGCCGAATCCCCCCGCGCGCTGTGCGTCGAAGTACACCGAGCCGTTTGCCGCGTAGGCGTAGCCCGTGTTCACGAGGTGCTCGACGGAGCGCACGATCCCGGTCACCGACTCGCTCACGCGCGGATACATCTGCGCGCGCAGGACGTGCAGTCGGTCCATGTCGGAGAGGAAGGCGGTGATGAGCCTGTCGGCGAGCGCCGCGGGATCGTCTCCCGTCTCTCGTGCGCGCAGGACGATTTCTTCGGCGACATCCGTGAAGTTCTGCACGTGCCGCACGCGATATCCGAGGAACTCCAGCACGCGGCGCAACACGTCGAACACGATGTACGAGCGCCCGTGCCCGATGTGCGCGGGCGCGTACACGGTCGCCCCGCAAATGTACATCGAGACGTCCGGCGGAGCGGCGGGGGCGAACTCGTCCAGGCGTTGCGTGAGCGTGTTGTAGAGCCGGAGACTCATCGTCTCATCCCTTCTCCAGTCCGCCGATGCCCCACGTGCGCTCGCGGTCCCAGCTCACGGGTGCGCCGCGCCACATGCGGATGTGCGACCCCACGACGCGGAACCCCGCGTCCTCGAGCGCGTTCCGCGCGCCGCCGTGGCCCTCGGGTGCGCTGAGTTCGACCGCGTGTCCCGCCAGGCGCACGCACGCATGCTCGAAGAGATCACGCGCCGCGGGTGCGTCTCCGCACCACGGACCGATCTCCGCGGAACCGACGCCGGCGCGCACCGCGATCCAGGCACGCGGCACGTGGTCCTGCGTGATCCACCAGCACCAACTCGGGAAGTCGCCGAGCAGCGCGGACCAGAGCGCGCGGCGCGAGCCGCCGAACACGCGCGCGTCCGCGACGTCGAGGGCGTCCAGCGCGGACGCGGGAATCGCGGTCACGCCAGCGTTGGATGCCGGCGAGGCGGCCGGCGTCGCCGCCCATCTCACCGTGCGCATTTCTTCGACGAAGCCGAGGCGGTCGTACAGGCCTTTGGCGGGGGGGTACGCATCGAGATACACGTGCCGGACCGCGTGCTGGTCGCACCAGTGGAGCGCGTCCTCCATGAGGCGGCGGGCAAATCCCCGCCCGCGATCCGCCGCGGCCACCACCACGTTGCCGATCCATGCGATGCGTCCGTACACGAGCACGCTCAGACAGCCGCGCACGTGTTCGTCACTCTCCAACACACGAAACCCGCCACGGGAGA
>CAZEPH010000342.1:0-3608 GCA_964514075.1 uncultured bacterium
CGATGAACGTCCCGATGATCGAGACGGGAATCGCGACGGCCGGGATGAGCGTCGCGCGCAGGCTGCCGAGGAAGAAGAAGATCACGAGGAAGACCAGCGCCACGGCCACGCCGAGCGACACGAGCACCTCGTGAATCGAATCCTCGATGAACGTCGCGGAGTCGTACGCGAGATCCAGCTTCATGCCCGCGGGGAGTTGCTCGCGCAATCCCGGCAGCGCGGCGCGCACCGCATGCGCCACGTCCACCGTGCTGGCCTTCTGCTGCTTCACGATACCGAGACCGACGGCCGGGGCGCCGTTGTAGCGTGCGACCGTGCGGTTATCTTCTGGGCCCAGCTCGACGCGGGCTACGTCGCGCAGGCGCACCGCCGATCCGTTCTCGTCGGAGACGATCAGCGCACCGAAGTCTTCCGGCGTGTTCAGGTCCCCCCGCGTCCGCACCGAGAACTCGCGGTTGGTTCCCTCCACGCGGCCCGATGGGATTTCCGCGTTCCCCTCGCGCAGGGCGCTCTCGATGTCGCTTTCGGTCACGCGGAGTGCCGCCATGCGATCCGCGTCCAACCAGACCCGCATGGAATAGCGGCGCTCGCCTCCGATGAACACGGCGCCCACGCCCTCGAGCCGCTGCAACCGCTCGGCGAGCAGGTTACGCGCTTCGTCGGAGAGTTCGAGCGTGTCGAATCGCTCGCCGGAGAGCGCGAGCCAGATGATCGGTTGCGCGTTGACGTCCTGCTTGGCGACGATCGGATCGTCCACCGTTTGCGGGAGAGAGCCGCGCACACGCGACACGCGGTCGCGCACGTCGTTCGCCGCTTCGTCCACGTCGCGTGCCAGCGTGAACTCCACGGTGACGCGCGAGACTTGCTCTTGCGACGCGGACGTAATGAGCTTCACGCCTTCGATGGTGGAGATCTGCTCTTCGAGGATGTCGGTGATTTCCGTCTCCACGACCTGCGCACTCGCGCCGGGATACACCGTGGTGATGCTCACGACCGGCGAGTCGATGTCCGGGTACTCCCGAACCGGCAACAGCGTGAGCGACAGGATGCCGAAGAGCAGGATCGCCAGGCTCATCACCGTCGCGAGGACGGGACGATCGATCGAGAGCTCGCTGAGTTTCATCGCGCGCCGCCCTGCGGCTGTTGCGGCGGAGCACTCGGCATCGGCATCACTTTCGCGCCCGGGAAGATCTTCTGATGACCCGCGGCGACCACGTTCGCGCCCGCCGGCACGCCGCTCACGATCTCCACGTTCGCGCCGTCGCGCGCGCCGAGCTGCACCGCGCTCTTCTCGACGGTGCTATCGGGCTTGATCACGTACACGAAACTCTGCGTCCCCTCCGCGAACACCGCTTCGTCTCTCACGACGAGCGCGCCCTCGCGCTGCGCGAGGGTGACGGCCACGTTCGCCGACATACCCGGGGAGAGACGCCGCCCCGGGTTCGCCACCTCCGCGACGACGTGCACCGCGCGCATTTGGGCGTCGAGGATCGGGTCGACCACGCTCACATGCCCGACGAACGTCTCCCCTGGAGCGGCCGGTGTGGTGACGCGCACATCGCCGCCGCGCTTCAAGCGTGCGGCGTACGTTTCCGGCGCAGTGAACGTGATCTTCACGACGTCGATGCGCGCCACGTCGGTGATGGGATCGCCCGCGCGCAAGTAGGCGCCTGGCGACACGCGGCGGCGCCCGGCCACACCGCCGAACGGCGCGGTGATGCGCGCCTTGTTCCACTGCACCTGCGCGACCTGCGCGTTCGCCAGCGCGACGCGCGCCGCGGCGCGCGCGTCATCCAGGCTTTGCGAGGAGATCGCCGCTTGCGCGAACAACTTCTCCGCGCGGTCGAGTGCAAGACTCGTTTGCTCGCGGAGCGCGTCGGCGCGGCGCGCGTCGGCCGCGAGTTGGCTGTCGTCCAATTGTGCGAGGAGAGCGCCGTGCCCGACCGGCTGTCCCTCCACGAATGGCAACGACCGCACGATCGCGTTGATTTCGCTCACTATCTCCACGGTCTCCGCCGCTTCCACGCCGCCGACCGCGCGGAAGTCGTCGCGCAGCACCTGCGAGTGCACGCTCGCCACCTCCACGGGCATGGGCGGCATTTGAAAGCCGCCACCGCCGCCGGGGCCGCCCGCCTTCTTGGGCGCACAGGCGGCAAGGGGAACGAGCAGGGTCAGCGCAGCGAACGGCAACACACGGCGCGAGGCGTGCATGAGGGAAACTCCTCCGGTGCGACGGGTCGATCCAGGTTGGGGGCCAGCATACCGCCTGGCCGCGACAGGGGGAAGCACGCCCGCCTAAATGACACCCTCGAGGAGCCACCGCTCGATGAGCGGCGCCGCTCCCCGAATGCTGTCGACGGTCGCGTCGGGGCGAATGCCGTCGGCGCCCACACGAACCTCGGATGCAAGCCACACGGTGCGCATCCCATGCGCCTGTGCGCCCGCAACGTCTGCGGCGAGAGTATCCCCGACGTGGAGCACGTCGGCGGGCCGCGCGCCGAGGTGCGCGAGCGCGTGCGCGAAGATCGCGGGATGCGGCTTGGCCCACCCCACCTCGTCGGAGAAGGCGAATGCGCTGAAGTGCTGCGCCACACCGAGGTGATGGAGGACGCGGCGGAGCGCGGGTCCCGGCGAGAACCCGGTGTTCGACACGAGACCGATCGACGTGCGGCGCGCTGTCGCTTGTAACGTCTCCGCTGCGCCGTCGATCAGCGACGGGGGAAACCGCACGATCGTCGACGCGATGATTTGCGCGACGCGGTCGCGCACGTCGCTTGGCACGCTCGCGCCCGCGTGACGCAGAAAGTCGTCGGCATGCCCCACGGGACCGGGGTCGCGCAACTCGGCGTCTTGCCGGCGCCAGAGAGCGTCCGCCGTGCGGTCCAATGCGCACGCGATCTGGTCCCGATCAAGCGGCAGGACCTCTGCAAGCGCATCGATGCGCGCGGCGCTGCGTTCTTCTTCCGCCGTGTCGACCAGGAGCGTCCTCCAGAGATCGAACGTGACGTGCCGCGTCACTCGCCCACCAAGGCGCGGAACTGTTCCGGATCGAGGATCGGCACGCCTAGTTTCTCCGCCTTCGCGAGCTTCGAACCGGGCGCGTCACCAACGATCAACCCGCTCGTGGTCTTCTTCACGCTGTCGGCAATGGTGGCGCCGAGCGCCTTCAGCTTCGCGCCGGCTTCCGCGCGCGTGAGACCGGGCAGTGTGCCCGTGATGACGTACTCCTTGCCCGTGAGCGGTCCCTCCGCGCGCACCTCCACCTGCATCTCGACGGTGCAGCCGCTCGCGATGAGACGATCGATCATGGAGCGGCCCGCGCGCGACGCCGCATACGATGCGATGCTCGCAGCGATCACGGGCCCGACGCCGTTCACGGACGCGATGTCCTCCTCGCTCGCGTCCGCGAGCGCACGCAAGCTGGCAAAGGCTTGCGCGAGCGCTTCCGCCGTGACGTATCCGACGTGATGAATCCCGAGCGCGTAGATCACCGACGGCAGCGGACGCGCTTTGCTCGCCTCGATCGCCGCCAGCAAGTTCGCCGTCGTCTTCTCGTGGAAGATCGTGCGCAGCCTTTCCTCGGTCAACGTGTAGATGTCCGCGCCGTC
>CAZEPH010000343.1:0-3597 GCA_964514075.1 uncultured bacterium
GCGTGATGTTCGCGGTACTGGTGGCGCTGGCGCTCACGACGGATTCCGCGACGCCGCATCCGCTCGGCCCCGCGGCCGCGATGCTCCTCACCGCCGACGCGAACGTGCCGGCGACCGCCAAGCCGGCCGTCGACTCCGTGGCCGTCCTCACGCAGATGCTCAAGAAGGATTCCACGAACGTGGGCGTGCGCTTCCGTCTCGCGAACAGCCTGTACGACTCGGGCCGCAAGGACGAAGCGCTGGGCCACTATCGCACCGTGCTCGCGAAGAAGGCGGATTACGTCGAAGCGCTCGTCAACATGGGCATTGTGCTGAACGAAATGGGCAAGAGCGACGAGGCCGCGGACGCGCTCGCCAAGGCGATCGGCCTGCGTCCAAAGGACGCGCTCGCGCTCGCGAGTCTCGGCAACGTGATGTACGGAATGCAAAAGTACGGCGAGGCCGCCGACATGTACCGCAAAGCGCTCGAGGCAGACCCGAAGTGCTATCAGGCCTGGTATTACTGGGGCATTGCGTTCGCGGACGCCGGGATCTATCGAGAAGCCATCAACAAATGGCAGAAGGTGGTGGACCTCTCGCCGACCAGTCAGGCGGCGGAGAGCGCCAAAGAGAACATTCGCATTGTGAGGCAGTTCATCGGGGGCAAGTAAGGCCGGAGAGCCGGGAGACCGCAACGTGTCGTATTCGCGCACGTGCGTCAGCCGGCGACCCATCGTCACCCCACGACGAGTGGTGCGCTAGAGCAGTCGCAGGACAGGAGTGATGCAGTGCGGCGCGCTCCGCAGGGCGCGTGCGGGGTGACTATGCGCGGGTGAGTTGTGCGGCAGCCGGTTCCGGACGCAAGCGGGCGTCGAATTCCTTCAACATGACCCACTGCTCGGGGTACTGGAGCACCCACGGCGTGTGGAAGTCCGCGACCTTCTGCATGGTGAGTTGGTAGTCGCGTTCCTTGTCCCCGGACTTCTCCGGGGTGAGCAGCCTATCCACGTGCACGTGAATCCGCTCGTCCGGCGCGCGGTACGAGATCATGAGCAACAGCGGCGAGCGCGTCTTCATGGCGATGGCCGCCGGTCCGCGGTGCATCTCGCACCAAAACCCGAGGAAGCGTCCTTCGGTCATCTGCGACGTGGGGCGCGCGTCGTAGAACACACCGAGAGCCTCCCCGCGCTTGACCGACTCCATCACACCGCGCAGGAAGTGCGTCTGCGTGATGATGGCGCCGCCCATCTTCTCGTACGTGGCGTTGCGCTCCGCTTCCACGCGTTTGGCGAAGTCCGACATGTCGTCCATCGCGGAGAGATCCTGCGCGATGTCCGACGTGTGCAATCCGTCCTGGTGCAGGCGCAGCGCCGCCATGGCGTAGCCGCCGAACTCCGGCGCGGGGATCACGCAGCCTTGCTTACGCGCGACGAGATCGCGCACCACGTCCCAGTTGCCCTCGCACACGAACCACGACGCGTACTTGGGCTTGTGCATGTGCGCGTAGAGCATCGCCTCGAACACGTGCTTCACGCGGTTCTGGAAGTGCTTCTCGACGATGCGCTCCACCTCGGCGGGGGACTTGCCGTTGTGGTAGATCATGCGGATGTTGCGGCGCAGGTCCTCGCACATGGCGGCGTGCATGCGGTAGTTCACGGAGCCGATCAGGCGGGCGACGGCATAGAACATCCCACGCGGCATCAGCGGGATGAGCCGCTTGAGCGTGATGTAGACGGCGTACTTGAGCGTTTCGCGGAGACGGTTCATGGGCTCCCGAGTGAATCGGCAGGCGGGCGCCGGTGCGTGACGGAATTCGCGCTATTCTAGTCGTCGACCCACCGCTCGTCGATCTCCTTCCACATGATCCATTGGGAGGGGAAACGGTCGATCCACGCGCTCATGTAGTCCGCGACGTCCTGCATCCCGCCCTGGATGTCCGTCTCGCGATCCCCACTCGCACGTGGATGAAACGTGCGATCCACGCACACGTGCACGCGCCGGTCCGCGCCGCGATAGGCGGCCATGAGGAGGACGGGCGCGCCCGTCTTCAAAGCGAGCGCGATGGGCCCGCGATGCACGCGCGTCGCCCGTCCGAGCATCCGTACGGTGGTCATGCGCGCCACGGGTGGCGCATCGAAGAACACGGACACGGCGCCGCCCGCGCGCACGCCCTCGATCACGTCGCGCAGAAAACGCGCGCGATCCACGAGCGCGCCTCCTCCGGCTTCCCACTGGGCGTTTCGGTCGCGCGCGATCGCTCGTCCTGCGGCGGTGGCCTCCGTGGCGTCGACGTCGAGTGCGATGTCGGTGACGCGGAGTCCCATGCGAGTGAGCCACGCACCGACCAACGTGAACGGACCGAAGTGCACGAGCGGAATCACCGCGCCGCGTTTCTCCGCAATCACACGCATGACGACGTCCGCGCCGTCGACGACGAACCACTCGGCGAAACGCGGATGGTGCAGCGACGGCAGCAGTGCGTTTTCCATGACGAACGCCGCGCGCGCGCGGAAGTAGTCACGCGTGGCATGTGCATCGAGACGCGACCCATACACGGCGCGCAGGTTGGCATGCACGCGGCGGCGCATCGCGCCGTGCAGGAGATAATTCGCGTCGCCGAGCCGGTCGCACACCGCGTAGAACACGCCGCGTGGCAGGTGCGGCGCAAGCGCGCGGAGCACGACGTACGCGGCCACCTTGGCGGCATCGCGCATCATCGCGCGGCTCTCCGCACGGGCCACAACGCGGGTGCGAGCGCCGCGTACACGGGAATGTACTCGAGCGCGAGAGCGGGCCACGGAAGCCGCCACTCCCCGGTGGCGCGGTAGCCGGCGAGGACCGCGTACGCACAGAACACGGTGACGCTCCACACGCGAATCGCCCTGCGCACACCGGACTCGCCCGCGAGAGGCACGACGAGCGCGGCAAAGGGGAGAGGCCAGAGCAGATACCACGGATGCACGGTGTGCGAGAGCAGAAGCACCACGAGAAACACGAGCGCCGCGGCTGCAGCAAGGCGCGCAGGGTCGCGTCCGTCGCGGAGTGCGATCCACACAACGAGCACAGCGGTGATCGCCCCGAGAATGCGCCGCGACAGGAGCGGGTCATGCGTGAGCGCGGCGAGCATCACGTATGCGCTTCCGTTGAACTCCCACGTCCGCAAGTACACGCCGAGACTGGTGAATACATGCGGCGCGGTCAGCACAAACGGGACGAGCCCGCACGCGATCACCGCACCGCATGCGAGGAGTCCGCGCGCGCCGAGCCGTCGCGCGAGCAGGGGAACCAGCAACACTGCGCCGTACTTTCCGAGAATGGAGAGGCCGAGCAGTGCGCCGCATGTCAGGGGACGCCGGCGCTCCGCGCTCGCAAGAACAACGCACGCGACAAGCGGGAGCGTGGCGATCGGATCGACGTGGCCGCTCGCTCCGACCTCGACCGCGGCCAGCGGGCTCCACGCGTACAGCGCGGCCCACGCCGGTGACTGGCCGCGGCGCATGAGCGCGATGACGAGTACACCACACAGCGCGAGGTCGAGTAGAATCACTGCCGCCGTGAATGCCTCGCGCGACGCGCCGGCGAGTGCAACGACCGCGGCGGAGAATGCCTCCGCAAGCG
>CAZEPH010000344.1:0-3564 GCA_964514075.1 uncultured bacterium
CAAGACGAAGAGATTGCGTGCGGGGGACGACATGTCGCGCGTGAATACCTCCCGCATGTACCCTCCGGTTCCCGTCAACGGATCCGGGGCGATCACGATGATCGGCTCGGCGTGTCCGCCGAGCGCCGCCCACGAGCGCAGACGCCCGGCGGCTATGTCCCGGACGTCCTCAGCCGCCAGACTACGCACCGGGTTGTCCTCTCGGACGATCGCGGCGAGGCCGTCGACGGCTATCGGCACGGACGAGAGTCGCGCGTCGATGCTCTCCGCCGCGCGGCGTTCCTCCCCGACGATATCCCGGCTTTGGATGATCAGGCCGACATCCCCCTTGAGGAGGGCTTCCGTCGCGCGCAGTCCGTCCATGGGCACGACGCGGATGGACGCGTGCGGGTATTGCTGCTCGAAGACGCGCGCCGCACCTTCCGCGATCTCGGCGCACGCGCCGACTGCTCCGACGGTCAGTTCTCCGCTGGTCGCGGAGTCAGGTCGATCGTTGCAGCCCGAGAGAAGAATGCTCACGGCGAGGGCGATGAGCGCGCCGAATCCGAGGCGGCGCGCGGGCCGGGCTCCCGGGGAATCGCGGCACACTAGCGACGCTTCCTTTCCCCTGTCAAGCCGCCGGACCATTACGGACGCAGGCGGTAGAGCATGCGAGGGAACGGAATCGTTTCGCGCACGTGGTCCAAACCGCATATCCAGGACAGGGTCCGCTCGATCCCGAGGCCGAACCCCCCGTGCGGAACCGAACCGTAGCGACGCAGGTCGAGATACCACTCGAACGCCTCGCGCGGCAGCTTGTGCTCCTCGAGACGCTTCTCGAGCACGGCCAAGTCCGCTAACCGTTCACCCCCGCCGATGATCTCTCCGTATCCCTCTGGCGCAAGCAGATCGGCGGAGAGCGAGAGCGTCTCGTCCGTGGGGTCGGGGCGCATGTAGAACGCTTTCGCCGCGCTCGGGAATCGGTGCACGAACACGGGCTTGTCAAACTGCCCCGAGATGATCGCCTCGTGCGGGGCGCCGAAATCGTCGCCCCACTCGATCGCTTCCCCGGCCTTCTTCACCATCTCCACCGCGTCGGTGTAGCTCACGCGCGGAAACGGTGGGGTGACGGCTTCGATCCGTGTCAGATCGCGTTCCAGCGTGACGAGCTCCGCGCGGCACCGGCGCAGCACGTGCGCGGCGAGCGCGCACACGAAGTCCTCCGCGAGATGCATGACGTCGTCCAACTCCGCGAACGCGACCTCCGGTTCGATCATCCAGAACTCGATCAGGTGACGGCGCGTCTTCGACTTTTCCGCGCGGAACGTCGGACCGAAGCAGACCGTCTTGCCGAACGCCATCGCGGTCGCCTCGTTGTACAATTGGCCGCTCTGCGTGAGGTACACCTTCTCGCCAAAGTAGTCCGTCTCGAAGAGCGTCGTCGTTCCCTCGCACGCGCTGGGCGTGAAGATGGGCGCATCCGCCAGCGTGAAGCCGCGCTCATAGAAGAACAGGCGCGCGGCCATGACCAACTCGCTGCGCACCCGCAGCACGGCGTGCTGCCGCGCCGACCGCAGCCACAAGTGACGATGGTCCATGAGAAACTGCGTACCGTGTTCCTTCGGCGTGATCGGATACGCCTGCGTGAGTTGGTGGACGACGATGTCGGTGACGCCCAGTTCGTATCCTCCGGGCGATCGCGGGTCCTCGCGCACGACGCCGCTCACCGTGAGCGAGCTTTCCTGCGTGAGGCCGGCGGCCGCGTCCCAGACGACCTGCGTGACCTTGTCCCGCGGGATGACGCATTGGATGGTCCCCGTGCCGTCTCTCAGCACGAAGAACTGGATCTTGCCGCTCGCACGGTGGTGGACGACCCACCCGTTGAGCGTGGCGCTCCCTCCCACCGCCTGTGCGACATCCGCGATGTACACGCGCGGCGCATCCGTCGTGCCCCGCTGCGTTAGTGATTCCATGTTGCGTCGTCCTCCCGTTGTTCTCTCTCGCGTGCGCCGATTCTCTCTCGTGCACGCTCCAGTACCGCGTCGGGGCGCACGCGCGTCAGGCACGGCGCGCCGAAGGCGCAGCGGCGCTGAAAGCAGGGGGCGCATCGCGGCTGGTCCATCACCGAGACATGCCGTGGAGATCGCGGCGCCGTCCACTCCGGATCGGTCGATCCGTAGACGCCGATCGTGTGCGCGCCCACCGCGGACGCGACGTGGACGGCGCCCGAGTCGTTTCCGATCAGTTGATCCGCCTCCGCGCACAAGGCGGCGAGGGTGCGCACGTCCGTGCGTCCGACCACCGACGACACGCCGTCTCCGGCCGCAGCGATGATCCAATCCGCGTCGGGCCGTTCCGCGAGGCTGCCGACGAGTACCACGTGCGCACCGTGCGCCGCCAGATCTCGCGCAACCGCGGCGAACGACTCGCGCGGCCACGCCTTCGCGGAGCCGAACGATGCACCGCACGCGAGAAGCGTCACGCGCTCCGCGGGAACGCGGCTCTCGTGCAGCAACGCGCGAGCCCGTTCGCCGTCCGCAGGCGTCACGGTGATCCGCGGTTCCCACGTCGCAGATGCGGCGCCGGCAGCGCGGGCCAGCGCCGCGTACTGGTCGTACAGATGTCCGGGACGCCTCTCCACGACGGTGAGCCATCCGCGACGCGCCGTGCGTCCGAGACGAAACGCACGGCCCACGCCGGAGGCGCGAATCACGCCCAGCGGCACAACGGACTCGGAAAGAAGGACCGCCGACTGCACGTGCTCTTGGCGGAGGCGCCGGCGAAGACCGGCCAGCGCCGGAAGAGCGGTCAGTCCCGTGACGCGTGGTTCGACGAGAACATACCGCACGGCCGGAGACGACGCGACGATCTCCTTCGTCGACTCGCGCGCGAGGGCGATGATCGGTGCGCCGGGATGCGCTTGTGCGAGCGCCTCGAAGAGCGGGAGCGCCGCGACGGCGTCGCCGATCCATGATGGGGCGCGCACGAGGATGGCGCCGGCCTCTCTCACGACGCCGTACTCACGAAGGGCGCGACGACGCGCCAGACGTCGCCGCCCGAGATCCGCGTCAGACAGGCACGGTCACCGCGCCAGCAGGGACGCGTCCCGTGCACCGAGCACGGCCGGCATGGAATGTCCGCCTCCACCACCGCATCGCGCTCGTCGAACGGCGGAAAGCCCAGAGCACGCGTCGTTGGACCGAAGATGTGCACGACGGGCACGCCCAGCGCCGATGCAGCGTGGGCTAGCCCCGTGTCACCGGCCACCACCACGTCCGCCGCGGACAGCACCGCCATGACATCCCCCAACGAACCGCGCACGTGCGCAACGCGCGGGTGCGCGCCTCGCGTCACGCGGAGAGAGGGTGGATCCGTCCCGTCATCGTCCACCAACACGACGCGCAGCGTCTCGCATTCCTCGACGGCGCGATCCGCAAGGGCATGGAAGGACGCGGCCGGCCAGCGCTTTTCGCCGCGCGCGCCGCAACACGCCACGAGAAGCGGCGCGGTGTCCACGCGCAGCAGCGTGCGCGCGGCCTGCGTGCGCGCCGGAGACACGACGAGACGTGGGCGCGCTTTCTGGAG
>CAZEPH010000345.1:0-3563 GCA_964514075.1 uncultured bacterium
CATCATGCGATGGGTGCCGTTCGAGATGGACGAGGGCGACCTGCGCAACCGGATCAAGAACAAGATGATCCGCCCCACCACGATTCCGCAAACGCTCGAGGAGTTGATGATCGAGCAGGCGATTTCGCGCGAAGCGCTGCGTCTGGCGTTCGAGCAGCACAAGGCGCTCGCGGTGGGGCTCAAGGGCGTGCAGCAGGAACGCACGATCAGCGACACGTTCTCGCAGAGCGAATCGGGCGCCACGCTGATCAACCTGGCGAATCTCGATCTGTTGATCGGCTCGGGCGGCGTGCTCTCGCACGCGCCGCGCCGCGTGCAGTCGGCGCTCATGATGATCGACGCGTTTCTGCCCGAGGGAATCACGCAGCTCGCGGTCGATTCGATCTTCATGATGCCGCAGCTCGGCGTCCTCGCGTCCGTGCACGAGAAGGCGGCGACAGAGGTGTTCGACAAGGACTGCTTGATCCGCCTCGGCACCGTCATCGCGCCCGTGGGCAAAGCGAAGCTGGGGCAGGAGTGCGTGAGCGTGAGCTACACGACGCCCGGCGGTGAGTCCGTCACGCGCGCGGTACCGTTCGGCGAGATGGTGCTCCTGCCGCTCGGAGCAGGGGAGACGGCGCGGGCGCGCATCACACCCGCAAAGAACTTCGACATGGGCGAAGGCAAGGGCAAAATGGTCGAGCGGACGCTGACGGGCGGCGTGGTCGGCACGATCGTGGATGCGCGAGGCCGCCGGCCGTTCGCGCTGCCCGACGCGCGCTCGGAGCGCGTCGCGAAGCTCGCGCAATGGAACACCGCGCTGAACATGTACCCGCAGGAGGCGACGTAGTCATGGCTCACGCTTACACACCGGGATTGCGCGTCGCCGCCGTGACGCGCGTGACGCGCGAGCGGCGCCTCCCGCTGAAGGGCACGGTCATGGTGCAGAAGGGACAATCCGTGCGCGCCGACGACGTGGTGGCGCGCACCGAGCTGCCGGGCAACGTACAGACCGTGAACCTTGCGAACATCCTGAACGTGCCGCCCAGCGACGTTCCGCAGACGCTCACCGTGCCGATCGGCGCCTCGATCGTGAAGGACCAGGTGATCGCGCAATCGAAGAGCATGTTCGGCTTGTTCACCGCGAAGGCCATGGCGACGACCACGGGAACGCTGGAGAGCGTCTCGGCAGTGACGGGGCAGGCGATTCTCCGCGAACCGCCCGTCCCGGTGGAAGTGGACGCGTACATCGACGGCACCGTGGCGGACGTACACCCGAACGAGGGCGCATTCATCGAGGCGACGGGCACGTTCATCCAGGGGATCTTCGGAATCGGGGGAGAGACGTTCGGAGAACTCGCCATCGTCGCACGCGGTCCCGAGGAGACGCTCACGGAGGCGCAGATCACGCCGGAGCTGAAAGGGAAGGTGATCGTGGGCGGCGCGTACACCACGACGCCCGCGCTGCAGAAGGCCGTGCAATGCGGCGTCCGCGCGATCGTGGTCGGCGGCTTCGATGCGCAGGCGCTGAAGGATTTTCTCGGATACGACCTCGGCGTGGCTATCACCGGGAACGAGGACAAGGGGATCACGCTCGTCCTCACCGAAGGCTTCGGCCCGTTGCGCATGGCGCATGCGACGTTCGAGTTGCTGAAGCGCCGCGCGGGAAAGCGCGCGTCGGTGAGCGGGGCAACGCAAATCCGCGCGGGCGTGATGCGTCCGGAGATCGTGATCCCGCTGAGTGCAGCGGACATCGCGGCGGAGGCGGCGGCGAGAGGTGCCGTCGAGGACCCGGGGCTCGTCATCGGGCGAGCGGTCCGGGGCATCCGCGAGCCGTACTTCGGGCGTCTCGGGAATGTGTCCGCGCTTCCGCACGAACTGCAACCGCTGGAAACCGAGGCGAAGGTGCGCGTGCTGGAAGTGGCGTGGGAGGGTGGCGAACGTGTCGTCGTACCGCGCGCGAACGTGGAGTTGATCGAAAGCTAGGCGTGGTCGCGGCTCCACCGTGCTTGACACACCTCGCTGCGCGCCGCTAGCGTGACGCGATCCCACTCCGCTTCGATTCCCCGGTCTCGGCTCCGCTGAGACTCTGCGTCTTCCGCCCCAGGAGGCCTGGATGGCTGACGTCGTGCGCGGTCGTCGCCCAAGGCTGATCGCTGTTGCGCTCTGTGCGAGCGCCTTCGCCGCCGGAGCATCCGCGGCAACCGTCCCCTCCGCGATAGTGCCCGCGGCGCCCGATTCCCTGGTGGCCGCCGACACGCCCAATGACGAGGGCGGCAAGATCTCTCTGAGTTGGACCCTGTCGGCGGACGACGCCGCGGGCGCGAACACGGTGGCCGGGTACATCATCTCCCGCGCGCCGTCGGTTGCGGGGCCGTTCACCGTCCTCGACACGATCCCCGCACAGACCGCGACCTTCGACGACGCGCATGCTCCGAACGGCACGCCGCTCTTCTACACCGTCACCGCGTACGATGGGACGTTTCAATCGCCGGCGGCCGCTGTGGCCTCCGCGGTCGCGTCGCAACAGTGGATCCACACGAAGCGCATCTCCATGCTGATCGGTCTGCTGACGTTCGCCGGGTTGTTCGCGTGGAGTCTGATGAGCGCGCGAGGCGGAAAGGGCTTCATCCGGCGCATCCCCGGTTTGGACGCCATCGAAGAAGCGATCGGTCGCGCCACGGAAATGGGCAAGCCCGTTCTGTACGTCCCGGGCATTCAAGACATCCGCGAGATCCAGACGATCGCGTCGATGGTTATCCTCGGGAACGTTGCGAAGATCACGGCGAAGTACGACACGCCGCTCATCGTGCCTGTCGCGAACGCGGTGGTGATGTCGGCCGCCGAAGAGCGCGTCAAGGCGGCGTACCTCGAAGCGGGCCGTCCCGACGCGTACAACCCGGACAACATCCGCTATCTCTCGGACGAGCAGTTCGCGTACACGGCCGGCGTGACGGGGATCATGATGCGCGAACGTCCCGCGACGAACATCTACATGGGGGCGTTCTTCGCCGAATCGCTCATGCTCGCCGAGACGGGCTTCGAGACCGGCGCGTTGCAGGTCGCCGGAACCGCGCAGGTCTCGCAGATTCCGTTCTTCGTCGTCGCCTGCGACTACGCGCTCATCGGCGAAGAACTCTACGCCGCGAGCGCGTACCTCTCCCGCGACCCGATGCTGATGGGCAGCCTCAAGGCGTCGGATTTCATGAAACTCCTGATCATCTTCGCGCTCATCGTGGGGAGCCTCCTCAAGACGGGCGGCGTCCTGACGATCGCCAACTTCTTCATTTCGAGCTAACCGGGGGACAGGCCGTGCAACGGACCGTTCCGCTGTTCATCACCTTCATCGCCGGCATCTTCATGGTGCTCGGTTTGTTCATTCCTGCGCTGCCGGTCAAGACGATGCAGGACAAGCTGCAGGAACTGGGCATCATGATTCTCGCGGCTGCGACGCTGTTGGGAATCGCGAACTTGGTGCGTATCAACATGACGCGCATTCAGCGGCGCGAGCGTGATTGGCCGTACAAGATCGCGTTGCTGGTGAGCCTGTTCGTGATGTTCTTCGCCGGCATGGTGAAGTTCTG
>CAZEPH010000346.1:0-3557 GCA_964514075.1 uncultured bacterium
GGGACGTTCATCGCGACGTACTTCCTCGGGTTCAGCATCAACATCCTCACGCTGCTCGCGCTCGTGCTCGCGATCGGCCTCGTCGTGGACGACGCGATCGTGATGCTCGAGAACATCTACCGGCACATGGAGATGGGGAAGTCGCGCATGCGCGCCGCGTACGACGGCGCGAAGGAGATCGGCTTTGCGATCCTGGCGACGACGATCGCGCTCGTCGCCGTGTTCGTGCCTGTGGCGTTCCTGCAAGGGCGCGTCGGGCGCCTGTTCAACGAGTTCGGCATCGCGGTCGCCGTGTCGGTGCTCATCTCGGGATTCGTCGCGCTGACGCTCACGCCGATGCTCTGCTCGCGCATGCTGCGCCGCCCGTCGTTCACGACGGCCGACGAGGAGACGCAGAGCGCCGCGGGCGAAGAGGTCAGCCACGGACTCACGGGCGCGGGCTCGGCGTTCGCGCGGTTCTTCACGGGGATGCACGAAGCGTACGGCCGGCTGCTTCAGGGCGCACTGCATCACCGCATTCTGTCGATCACCGTGGCGGCGGCGGCAGTTCTCGTCGCGCTCTTCGTGTTCCGCACGCTTCCGTCGGAGCTCGTGCCGACGGAAGATCGCGGACTCATCTTCACGATCATGTTTGCGCCGGAAGGCTCGACGCTGGAGTATACGGACCGCTATATGCGCGGCGCGGAAGCGATCTTCGCGAACGTGCCGGAAAAGCAGGGGCTCTTTACGGCCGTCGGGCTCGGGTTCGGCGGGCCCGGACGTCCGACGGACGGCTTCATCTTCACGCGCCTCAAGCCGTACGGCGAGCGAAAGCGTTCGCAGCAGCAGATCGTGGCGTCGCTCTTCCCGCAGATGTTCGGACTCCCGGGCGTGATGGCGTTTCCGATCAACCCGCCGTCGCTCGGGGGGGGGTTCGGCCAGCCCGTACAGTTCGTTCTGCAGGCGGAAAGCTACGACGACCTCGCACGCGCCGTCGGCGCGATGATGGCCGAGGGCAGCAAGCTCGGATACCTCGTGAACATGGACAGCGACCTCAAGCTGAACAAACCGCAGCTCGAGGTGACGGTGGATCGGGATCGCGCCGCCGCGCTCGGCGTGTCGATCGCGGAGATCGGCCGCACGCTGCAAACGCTGCTCGGCGGACGCGACATCACACGCTTCAAGCGCGGGTCGAAGCAATACGACGTGATCCTGCAAATGCCGCGCGAGTTGCGGAACACGCCGTCGGTGCTGGACGGACTCTACGTGCGCGGGACGAACGGGCTCGTGCAACTCGCGAGCGTGGTGAACGTGCGGGAAACAGTTTCTCCACGCGAGCTCAATCACTTCAACCGCGTACGCTCCGCGACGCTCAGTGCTGGTCTGGCGCCGGGCGTGAGCCTCGGCACGGCGCTCACCGACCTGCGCCGCGTCGCACGGACCGCACTCCCGGCCGGCGTGCGCACGGATCTCGCCGGCGAATCACGCGAGTTCGCCGAGTCGGGGACCAAGCTCTATTACCTCTTCGTGATCTCGCTCGTGTTCATCTTCCTCGTGCTCGCGGCGCAGTTCGAGAGCTTCGTGCACCCGATGACGATCATCCTCTCCGTGCCGCTCGCGATGTTCGGGGCGATCGTCTCCCTGCGGGCGTTCGGCATGTCGCTCAACATCTACTCGCAGGTCGGGTTGATCATGCTGATCGGGCTTGTGACGAAGAACGCGATCCTGATCGTGGAGTACGCGAACCAACGGCGCGGGCGCGGCGAGTCGATCAACGAGGCGGTCTTGAACGCTGCGCGCATCCGTTTGCGCCCCATTCTGATGACAACGCTCTCGACGATCTTCGGCGTTCTACCGATCGCGCTGGGACTGGGTGCGGGGGCGGAGTCGCGCAAGCCGCTCGGTGTGGCCGTCGTCGGCGGGATGCTGTTCTCCACGCTGCTCACGTTGATCGTGGTGCCCGTGGCGTACTCCGTGCTCGCGCGCTTCACACAGGCGCGCGCGCCTGCGCCTGATGCATCGTTGGCGCCGCACGCATCCGGACTAGCGGTAGAGCGCCTTTAGACGCCCCCAGGATGCTGCCTCTACCGGCACCGGCGGAGCGGGTGTGAGGCGGAGGTTGTCGTAGGCCACGCCGAAGGGGTCGACGTTCGTGAACGTCACCCCTGCGATGGTGTGACCGGCCGGCGCCGTGAACGTCCAACTGAGCGAGCCGCGTGCGAGCACGAGTACGTCGAACGGGAGGCCGCCCGGCTCGAAGAACTGTGCCGTCACGCTGCCGCTCTCGAACAACGGGATGTCTAGACCGACCGCGCTTTGCGGCATGGCGAACGAGAACGTCACAGCGCCTTCTCCCGTGCACGGATCACCGCAATTTCCGGTCTGTCCCTGCAGCGCGCTGTTGTACAGCGTGACGCCGTTTGCGGCGACGGGCACGAGCAGCGCGCCCGCGGGCAGTCCGCTCACCGTTTCGTATCCCGAGACAACGGCGACGGTCTGTCCCGCGAACGCCTCCGCCGCGCCGAAGTCCGGTTGCGCGTATATGCCGGGATACCCGGTGTGGCCGGTGTGCCCGGCGAAGTCGCCTCCGGCGGCGACGGCGGATCCGGACTGGACATTCGTCGCCATGATGGACGCGGTCTGTGCGTGTGTCGCCGCTGCCAGACACGTGACAAGGAGCAGCGCTCCGACGCGCTGCCGCGTGGTGACCTGTCGTCCGCTCATGACGTCTATCCTCCTGCTGTCGGGACGGGTGCGAACCATGATTGCACCCCCCTAGCATAAGCTCATCCTTTGCGTGCGGGCAAGCCGCGCCGCGCTCTCCTGGCAAGTGCCCCGCGAGCCGATGCTATGATAGTGGCGGGCGCAGTTCAGATCGTACCGTGTCGAGGGCCGCATCGTGCATCGTGAGAGCCTATACACCGAAGTGCCCAGCCGCACGCAGGCGCCGCTCTCGTACTTCATGCTGCTGAGCGTGCTCAAGGGCCGCGTCGACGCGGGCTGGGAGAGTGACGGCGGCGACGAGGACGTCAACTTGTACCTCTCGCAAACGCTGGAAGCAGCGGCCGACTCGCAGTATGTCGCGTGGTCGAACCAGTTCGTCGTGCCGCACGACGTCGACTTGCACGAGCGGCTGGCCGCGGCGCGCGACATGCGTGCGCAGTACACCATGTACAAGCTCAACGCCGACTACCGGCTGCTCTCGATCGGCATCTTCGACCGCGCGCACGGCGAAGCGCTGCGGGGCAAGTGGTACTACGGCTTTGCGACGTCGCTGAATCGCAAGCTCGCGCGGCGCCGCACGGGGATCGGCGACGTGCTCGACAAGATGAGCGCGCGCTTCGACGACTACACGGACTTGTTGCGCGTGGTGCGGAGCGACTACTTCAACTTCATCGAAACGCTCTCACGCCGCGCGATGGCGGAGATCGAGCGGGACATGCGCCACCGGCACGTGCTCGCGCTCATCGACCAGTTGCTGGATGCATACGCGACGTGGCTGCGGACGGGTGCGGCGCAGGCTCTCTCCGACGTGCAGTCGCTCGCGGGCGAGATCCGCGCGATCGAACCGGAATTCC
>CAZEPH010000347.1:0-3554 GCA_964514075.1 uncultured bacterium
GACCTAATCCGGCTACACAACGTCGGTGCGCAGAAGGCATAGTAGCACGAAGTCCGGCCGATCAACAACGTCAGCGGAGCGACTCGATGGCTCCGGCCCGGTCGGCTGCCTGGAACACGTAGCTTCCGGCCACGAGGACGTTCGCGCCGGCCTCCCGGCATCGCCGCCCCGTTTCCGCGTTGATGCCGCCGTCCACGCTGATATCGAACGCCAGCGCGCGCGTGCGCCTCTCATGCGCCAGGCGCTCGATCTTCGGCAGCGCCTCACGGAGAAATCCCTGCCCGCCAAAACCGGGATTCACGGACATCACCAGCACGATGTCGAGCGCGTCGAGAACGGGAATCACCTCGTCGAGCGGCGTGGCTGGATTCACAGCGAGGCCGACGCGCGCGCCCGTGGACCGGATCGCATCGAGCGCATCGCGACGCGCGAAACCCAGTTCGGTGTGGATCGTCATCGCATCCGCCCCCGCGCGGCGAAAGTCGCCCGCATAGCGCAAGGGTTCCTCGATCATCAGGTGCACGTCGAGCGGAAGCGTGGTCAGTTTGCGCACGGCCTGGACGAGGATCGGTCCGAACGTGAGGTTCGGGACGAAGTGTCCGTCCATCACGTCCACGTGGATTTGATCCGCTCCGCCGTCGACGATGCTCGCGATGTCCTCGCCCAGGCGCGAGAAATCCGCGGAGAGAATAGACGGGGCCACACGCGCGCTCATCGTGTGGTCCCAGCGACGATCAACACGCTGTCGCCGATGCCCACGGTGCTGCCCGCAGGCGGGAATTGATCGATCACCACGCGATCGCCAGACGATTCGCCGGCGGGCACGCCGTTCACGGCGACGAGGTACCCTTGCTCGCGCAGGAGCACTTCCACGCCGTCCACGCGCCACCCACGGAGGTCCGCCATGACGTTTTGCGGAGGCGGTGGACCGAGGCTCACGCGCATGTTGACCGTGCCCCCGGGAGCGGTGAGCGAATCTGCCTGGGGACTGCAGTCCACCACGAGACCGCGCTGCACGTCCGTCGAGTACGCGTACGAGACATCACCCGCCGCGAGCCCGACGCTCTGCAGGAGCAACTGCGCGCGGCGCACTGTCTGGCGCGTGATCGGCGGAATGCGCACCATCTCCGGCCCGAGGCTCATCGTGAGCGCGATCACGCGTCCGGGACGCACGGACATGCCGACGTTCGGATCAGCGGAGACGACGCGTCCAGCCGGCAGGTCACCGTTGGACACCTCCGCCGCGCGCGAGACGCGCAGATCTAACTCATCGAGCGTACGCTGCGCTTCCTCGAACGTCATACCCACGACGTTCGGCACCTCGATCTCGCGTGACGAGTGCACGGCGCGCGGCATGACGAGGAAGTTCACGAGCGTGAACGACGCCACGAACACCGCAATGCACGCCAGTGCGAGCCAGAGGAGTCCGCGCCGCGAGATCGGGCCACCCGCTCCTGTGCCCTTCCCGCGACCGCGCTGCGGCACTCGTTGCCGCAGTTGTGTTGCTTGATCAGCCACTCCGGCGGAAACGCACCGCGAACGCGCCGTCCGTTCCGAACTGCGACGGCAGCAGCAGCATCGCGTGATCCACGATGACCTCGGCCGGCAGGAAGTCCTCTGCGTTCTCCTGCGTGTACTCCGGGTGCGCCTCGCGGAACCACTCGGCAATCTGCACCGTCTCCTCGAGTTCGAAGCTGCAGACGCTGTAGACGAGCACGCCGCCCTTCTTCACCAATGATGCGGCGGCGTCGAGCAGGTTCTTCTGCAGCTCCGCGGACTCCGCGACCATCTCGGGACGCTTGCGCCAGCGCGCGTCCGCGCGCTTGCCCAACACGCCGAGACCGCTGCATGGTGCGTCGACGAGCACACGATCGGCCTGCCCGTTGATGCTCAGCGAGAGGCCGTCCGCTTGCACGGGCAGTAGGTTCTCGAGACCGAGCCGATCCACGCCCTCTCGGATCTTGCGCACGCGCGGCCAGCGCGGCTCTACTGCGATGACGCGCGCCTGATCGTCCGTCGATTCGGAGACCTGCGTCGCCTTGCCGCCCGGCCCCGCACACACGTCGATGACGAGCTCACCCGGCCGCGCGCCCACGAGCAGGCCGACGAATGTCTCCGCCTCGTCCTGCACGGTGAAGCGCCCTTCCTGGAAGGACGCGAGGTCGCGCGGCGAGAGATCGTTCTCCGCCACGAGGTTCAACTCGGAGAGCGGCGTCGGCACGGTTTCCACGCCTTCCGCCCTCAGCGTCTCCTGCAACTCCGCGCGCGTGGTGCGGCGCGTGTTCACGCGCAGGGTGACGCCGCGCGAGGCGTTGTCCGCTTCCATGATCGCGACTGCGCCGTCGACGCCGAAGCGATTCACCCACCGCTCGACGATCCACTCCGGGTGCGAGTGCCGAACGGAGAGCGCGGCGACGTCATCCCCTTCGGGGCCGCGCATGAGCGCCTCGCGGTCTTCCTCGCAGATGCGCCGCAGCACCGCGTTCACGAGACCCGCGATCGCCGCATGTCCGTAGCGGCTCGCGAGACGCACGCTTTCGTGCGTTGCCGCGTGCGGCGGCACACGATCCAAGAAGAGGATTTGATACGCCCCCATGCGCAGCGTGTTGCGCGCCCACGGTGAGAGCGACTCCATGCCTTGGTGCAGGAAGCGATCGAGGATGTAATCGATGCGGCCGCGCCAGCGCAGCGTGCCCTTGACGATCTGCACGACGAGATCCCGGTCGCGCTTGCTGAGCGGGACGTCGCGGAAGCGCGCTTGCAGCAGCTTGTCGCTGAACGCATCCCGCGTCTCCACCGCGTGCAGCACTTGCAGCGCGACCTCACGAGGGTTCGGCAACGCCGCACGGCGGCCTCGCGATGCGCGTCCGTTGGTGTGCTCGCGACGCGACGGTTCCATGTCGCGATCGCGGTCGCGGTCCCGATCGCGGTGGTCGCGCGTGCGTTCCCTGTCGACCGTGCGCGGTGCACGGCCACCACCGCCGCGCGGTGCACGGTTGTCGAACCGTCCGCGTGGTTCCGCTGGACGGTGCGGCCGCTCCGCGCGCGGCGCGTGGTCGACGTCGTCCATGTCTTCGTCGAAGTCGCGCATGCGCGGCGGCGGCGGCGTGATCTCCGGTTCGGGGATCGCCATGCCCTTCGCGCGCATCTCGAGTTCCATCGCTTCGCGTTCGATGTCCTCGTCGGACGGGAGCCCGAGTTCGCGCCGACGCATCGGATTCACCCCGTGGCCTCGTCCCGGACGAGGGGCACCGCCGTACCCGCCACGATCGCGCGGGCCAGGACCACCCTGTCCCCACCCACCGCCGCCGCGATTGTCTCGACGCGGACCACCACCTCCACCGCCATAGCCGCGGTTCTGCCCGTATCCTCCGCGGTTCTCGCCCTGCCCGCGGTACGAGAGCGGGGCATCTCCGCCGCGATCGTACGGACGCCCGGACTGACCGCGCATCTCGCGCATCGTGCGGTATTCGTGCACATCCTGACGTGTGTCGCGCGGACCGCGCGAGTAATCGCGTGCTTCGCGCGACGGATAGGAGTCCCGCCCGCCTCCG
>CAZEPH010000348.1:0-3503 GCA_964514075.1 uncultured bacterium
CACGATCGCGTGTTCGCGCGAGACGTCCGACGCGGCGTGCGTCGCGTCGCGGTTCGTGGCCAGCGCGCGCACGGCAACGGTCGTCGCCTGCACGTCGTTGTCCGAGAGATGCGCGTCGGGGAACCACCACCGCGCCGTGTCCAGCAGGTAGCGCACGTCGCGTGCGCGCGCGCGCGCCCCTGCCGGCGTGCGCACGTCGGTGTCGGTCGTGCCGAGGAGCGTGCCGGTCATCCACGGCAGCGCGAACGTGACGCGATCGTCCGACGGTGCGTGCAGAACGACGGCGTGGCCGAGCGGCAGCCGCGCGTGCGGCAGCACGACGTGCACGCCCTGCGTGAGCCGCACGTGCACGGGTGCGAGCGGAGCGTTCAGCCGCTCGGCAACGTCGGCGACCCACGGCCCCGCGGCGTTCACCACGCACAGCGCGCGAACCTGCAGCGATGCATGCGTCACGCGATCGCGAGCGACGATCGCCGCGCCGTCGTGTGATTCCGCCTCCACGCGCGGGGCGACTACCGCCCCCAGCAACGCTGCGGAGCGCGCCGTGAGGAGCGTGAGCCGCGCATCGTCGAGCGACGCATCCATGTACAGCGCCGCGCCGCGCACGACGTCCGCATGCAACAAGGGCTCCATCGCACGCACCTCGCTGGCGCTCAGCATGCGATGCGCGCGCACGCCGCTTCCACCGAAACGATCGTAGAGCGAGAGGCCCGCGTGCAGGAGCCACGACGGCGGCGTGCGGCCGGGCGCGCTGCGGTGCACGGGGGTCGGGTAGAGAAACTCGAGCGGCTGCACCACGCCCGGCGCGAGCGTGCGCAAGATCTCGCGCTCGCGGCACGACTGCCGCACGAGTCTCCAGTGCAGCTGCTGCAGGTACCGCACGCCGCCGTGCGCCAGCTTGGTCGACCCGGAGGATGTGCCGCTCGCGATGTCTCCGCGCTCGAGAAGCGCCACGTGCAACCCGCGCAACGCCGCATCGCGCGCGATGCTCGTCCCCGCGATGCCGCCGCCGATCACGACGACGTCGAACACGCGTGAGGTGAGGCGCGCGAGTGTGTGTGCGCGAGCCTCCGGCGCCGTCATCGCGCGCGGGCGAAGATCGTCTGCGCGAGGGCGGGCAGGAGCAGACCCAACGCGGCGCCGGCCACCGCATCGAGAGCGTAGTGGAAGCGCCCGTACACCACCGCGACCACGAGCAACGCGGAGAGCACCGTCCCGAGCACGGCGAGCGGACGCGCGTGCCGCCACGCGCTCCACGTCACGGCGGTCATCACCGCGACGTGCGAACTCGGAAACGCGGCGCCGCGCAGTCCTTCGTGCCGCACGATGCCGTTCACCGCGTCCATGAACGGCGAACCCGTGAGCATCGTCGCGCCCTCGTTCGCCAGCGCGAAGCGCGGGCCCGCCGCCGGCAGCACGATGAAGATGACGTAGTGCGTCAGCATCGTCACGGTGATGCTGAAGACGAATTCGCGGAACGCACCGCGACCGCCTTTGCGGTAGATGTACGCACCGACCAGCGGCCCGTACCACCAGTACGCCGCATACGTGAAGATCATCAACTCCGCGATCCACTGCGGTCCGCGCTCGGCGAGCCAGATGCTCGGTTGCACGCCGCCGAACAACGCGGCTTCCCATGCGATGAGCTGCGCGTCGAAGTAGTCCGGCCGCACGAGGTGCACGAGCGATCCCACCTCGCGGTACACGAGCAGGAAGAACGGCAGCGCGTACCATTCGTGCACGAAACGGCGGACGCCGCCCGCCACGCGCTTCGGCATGAAGATGAGCGCGGCGATCCCGCCGAGCAACACGAGGCGCAGCGCGATGTGCTGCGGCCACGCCGGCAGGTTGTGGCGAAACACGAGAATCAACGCGCCCGTCACGACGAGGTAGCCGGTCGTGACGACGTCGGTGGGGGTGTACCGCCGCGCGTCGCTACTCATGCGCCTCACACCGCGCAAGATCTTTCTCGATGCGCGGGCGATGCGCCGCGAGGTCGCGCCCGATGAACACGGCCTGCGTGCGCGCCGTACTCGCGTCCAGCGGGAAGAAGTCGAAGTCGTAACGGCCGCACGTGTAGTTGAAGATCTGCGGCGGCGTCATGTCGGTGAACCGCATCACGCCTTTGGCGCGGTACACGTCGTCGGGAAGTCTCTTGAGCACTTTCTCGAACTTCTTGCGTTCGATGCGGTGCGGGCTCTCGAAGACGAATGCGCTGATGCCGTCTTCCGCGAGGTGATCGTTGTGCTCGTGATGCGACTCCGCGATCTCCGCACGCAGGCGCCCGACGCTCGTGCCGAAGAGGAGGTCGCTCGGCACCTCGCCGCGCGTCGTTTCGTACACGAGCGCGCGCCTGTTCCGTTTCTCGACCCACTTCCGCACGGATGCACGCTGCTTTGCGTCGACCAAGTCCGTTTTGTTGATCACGACGAAGTCCGCCATCTCGACCTGCTTGCGCACGACGCGTGCTTTCTTGTCGAGCGCCAGCACGTCGTGCGCATCCACGACGGCGATGACGGAGTCGAGCGCGAGGTTCGCCTGCATCGCTTGGCGAATGAGCGGTTCGGGATCGGCCGCACCCGTCGTCTCCAGCAGGATCAACTGCGGGCGCGTGACCTGCACGATCTCGTGAATCGCGACGGTGAACTGCAACGTGACGCTGCAGCAGATGCAGCCCGAGTCCATCTCCACCATCTTCTCGACGGCGCTGAACCCGGTGAGCACCTTGCCGTCGATGCCCACATCGCCGATCTCGTTCATGACGACGGCGACGCGCTTGCCCTGCAGGCCGTGCTGGAGAACGTGTTTGAGGAGGGTCGTCTTGCCGCTTCCGAGAAAACCGGTGACGATGTCGCAGGCGATCTTGCTCATGAGGCGCGCAGTATAGCACGGCGCGCGCGGTGAAACGGCTCTACGGCGTCACCGCCCACGTGCGTGTCAGAACGCGATCCTCGACGTGCACGCGAACGACGTATGCGCCCGCGGCGAGGTGCGGCACACGCCACGCGACGTCGTGCGCACCCGCGGCGAGACGCTCCGATGCGCGCCGCGCCACGACGCGGCCGCGCACATCCACGATGTCTGCACGCACGAGTGTGGCGGACGGAAGCGTCACCGACAGCGTGACGGGCCCGCGCCCCGCACGCGGCGACGGCCGCACCGAATCGAACGACGCCGCCCGCTGCGCGCTGTTGATGATGATGTCCTCGCGATGGCCGAGTTCAAGGTCCATCAGGAACGCGCCATTGTCAGAGAAGATGGCGCGCATCCACGCGAGGCGCGGATAGGTCTGGCCTGTCGCGATCGAATGCCACCACGTGCGGCTGTGAAAGCCGGATAGTTCGGGATGACGCTCAAGATGTTTGGCGATGCGCCACAGCGTCCGCTCAAACTCCTTCTGCGGCAGGATGAGACGGTTGTCGCGCCCGTAATTGACTTGCACCGAGAGGATAGGCGCAGCTCCCCGCATGGCGAAAAGCACCTGGGCGAGATAGGCGGGCAGT
>CAZEPH010000349.1:0-3485 GCA_964514075.1 uncultured bacterium
CGCGCTCTTGCACTCCGCGACGGAAGAATGCGTGGTGATGGAGAACGGGTGCGCCCCGCGCTTCTTCCCGGCCAGGAGCGTGTGGAGCGTACCGGCGAGTTCCGTGTCGCCGACGACCTGCACGAGCAAGGGGGCCGATTCGCTCGCGAACGCGTCGTCCGGCCACGTGGTGAAGAGTGCGAAGTTGTACAAGTAGGCCGCTTTCAGCTGGTTCGCCGAGGGCGGCGCGGGAGAGGCCGCGCGGGTAGCCGCCGGCTCGAGCGTGACCAAGGCAGCAACGAGCACGCCCGCGCCGGAGGGCGCCAGCCATCTGGCCCACATCGAACGACGGGGGGCCTTCCTGTTCAGGTCCCTGTCCTCCCTGTCCAAACCCGCTCTCTCATTAACGTCATCGGCAGGCGCGGGGGGGTGCTCCAGCCGGAGGAGACCGATGAGCGAAGCGGGCGACTTCCGGACCACGGGCAAACTGGCTGCTTGACAGCGTCAGGCGTTTCCGTAACCGTTTCCACGTGCTCGATGAATCCGGTTACATCGGGCGCAAGAGATCCCAGCTCACCGCAACTCCCCCGGTGGAGTCGCCATGTCCACGATTCGAGATGTGGCTCGAGAAGCAGGCGTATCGGTTGCGACCGTGTCGCGCGTCTTCAACGACAGCGCGCAGGTGAGCGCAGGCACACGCCGCGCCGTGCGCGAGGTTGCAGACCGCCTGAACTACTGGCCGAACGCAGTGGCGCGCAGCCTCATCACGGCCCGCACCCACTCCATCGGCGTTCTCCTCCCGGAATTGCACGGCGAGTTCTTCTCCGAAGTGATCCGCGGGATCGACCTGACCGCCCGCCGCGCCGGCTTTCATTTGCTGATTTCGAGTAGCCACTCGGAAATGTCCGCGCTCATGTCGGTGGTGCTCTCGTTGCGCGGCCGCATCGACGGGTTGATCGTGATGGCGCCCGATCAAGACGCTCCCGCGAACTTGCAGGCGTGCGCGGGATCGATGCCCGTGGTGTTGATCAACCCCGGCACGTCGATCGACGGGTGCGATACGGTCTCGCTCGCCAACTTCGACGGCGCGTATGCGATGACGCAGCACTTGCTCGCGCTCGGACACCGGCGCATCGCGATCGTGCGCGGTCCGGATCGCAACATGGATGCACGCCACCGCACGGACGGCTACCGCGCCGCGCTCGCCGACGAGGGACTCGGGGACGCGTCTCTCGAGTTCGCGGGAGACTTCCGCGAAGCGTCAGGCGCGGAAGCGGGGCGGCAGATCCTCGACATGACGGAGCGGCCCACCGCGGTGTTCGCTGCGAACGACTACATGGCGGTCGGACTTCTCAGCGTGTTTCGCGACGCCGGCGTGCGTGTGCCCGCCGACATCGCGGTCACCGGTTTCGACGACATCGCGATCGCCCGGTACATCGAACCCGCGCTCACCACGGTGCATATCGATGCCTACAGTCTCGGCGAGCGCGCGGTCGAGCAGTTGCTGTCACTCGCGCGGGAGCGACGCTCCGCGTCCAACACTCATCACTTGCTGCCGGCTTCGGTCGTCGTCCGTACATCCTGCGGGGGCGCAGGTCGTGCGACGCACGAGCCGGCAGCTCGCTTTCGTCCCGTCCGCCGTGCGCGAGCCCGTGCGGGCACCGAAGGAGGTCCTGCAGTCGAACACTCGAAGTGATCCACCGCGAAAGGGCGCTGGCCTCACGGATTGACGGCCCCTGGGTGCGGGATGCTGCCACCCGTCCTTCATGCGGATTCGCCCTGCTGTTCATCACACCATGCATAGCAAAAAGGAGGTTCAACCTGATGAAGCGGATCATGACATTTGCAGTCGTGGCAGCTGTTGCATCGCTGGCCACCGGTGCGTTGGCCGTCACGCCGAATCCCAACGGCGCCGTGTTGACGACATTCATCTTCCACGACTGTTTCGGTACCGATCTCGTGACGAACAACAGCTACCCGCTGACAGTGTCCTTCAACGAAGACCACCTCAGCTGCTTTGGATTTGCGAACCGTCACGCGTGGAGTTTCTCAGAGGATGGCGGCGTGACGGCGGCCGTGTTCAACAATGACGCGATGTTCCACTTCTGCGCCGACCTCACCCTCAGCGGGACGGGCAGCGGAGAGGCGGGACTGCGCATCTCTCCGTGGTGGTCGCCGGACGTCGATGGAATGTTCAACGTGCGCGACACGGATGGCGAGATCGCGTGCTTCGGCGGCCGGTTGCCGTTCTACTCGTTCTCCGGGGCGCCGCACAACCTGCGCTACACCAAGGGCACCACGATCCACCTCGACGCGACGTACCTGCCGAACGGTTTGTCGGCGGCGAGCCCGGCGACGATCGAGTACAAGGTGACCTACAACGGCAACACGTACAGCAGCGGCCCGCTGGCGTTCGACGAGGGCAACGTGGCGGAAGGCGCCATCTACGGCAACTGGGGCATGTTGCAAATGGGACGCGTCGGCGGCTTCGTGCAGAACTTCCTGGGCGCGGGGAACGACGTGAACCACAACGTGTCGTTCACGAACATCTGCTACGACGCCGTTGCGACGCCTGTGCAGGCCACGACGTGGGGCGGTGTGAAGGCGCTCTACCGGTAACTACGGTGAACGCAGTACGGGCAGCGACGCGCGAGCGGTGGCCCGTCCCGCAGCACTGTGCGCGTGGCGAACATGTGAGGCCCGGGCGCGCCGGCAGGACGCCGGCGGCCCGGGTACCGTCTCGCGATCGAGCGATGCACGCGCGATCGACACTCGCCGGAGGGGCCGGGGAAGAGATGCCCGGCGGCGCGGCAAGACAACAGAGCGGAGAGTTTCATTCATGAAAGCCCGAGTGAGCGGACTCATACTCGTCGGCGGTCTCCTGGGATTTGCGCACGCGTCCCACGCTCAGGCACCGCGCCTCGACGCGATTTGGGCGCGGTCGGTCAGCGGTAATCCCATCGTGATGGACGGCTTTCTCACGGAGGAAGCGTGGTCGAGAGCGGAGTCCGTCATCGTGCAGTACCGCGTGGACACCGGCATCCCCGGCAGCGGCTGGAAGGAAGAGGGCGGAATCCTCGCCACCGATCCCACGTATGCAACGCTGAAATTTCTGACGGTCGGCAACAATTTGTATCTGGGCGCGTATGTGCGCGACAAGTCGATCGGAGGATCGAGCATTTTCAATCGCTTCGACGGGTTGCTGATGGCCCTCAAGGACCATGCCGATCCCGGTCACCCCAAGCCTCCCGCGGAGTATTTCTATTCGTGGTGGAACCCAGACACGCTCGACCCGCAGCGCGTCGGCCAGCTCCCGAGCTTCCGCGGGAAGTGGGGCATCGACGCCAATGGCTTGCGCGACTCCGCGGACATTGCGAACTGGGACGCCGCCATCAAGGTGAACGGCGTCACCAACCAAGACTCGCTCTCGCACGTGTTCACGCCCGACGTGGGCTACACCGTGGAGATGAAGTTCAACCTGACGGCCATGGGCTACAACGTCCTCG
>CAZEPH010000350.1:0-3472 GCA_964514075.1 uncultured bacterium
CCGTGAACCGCACCGCGCCGCCGGTGCCGAGAATCGTCTGGTCGGCGTCGAAGCGCACTTCGCTCGCTGCGGGCGGTTCGTCCGTGTGGTTCGCACTCGGCCCGATCGTGTACGCGTGCCTGAACGACGGACCCGACACCGTGAATGTGTCGGCCACGCTGGAGTGGCCACAGCAGTCGATCGCGACGGTGCCGTGCGCGACGGTGTCCCACGCCGGATTCGGAGCGGCGCCGGCGCCGGTCTCCGTCCAGTACACCTTTACCCCGTGCCGGTGGAGGCGCGTCATCGCGTCCGCTGTGGGGTGGCCATAGGGATTGCCATCGCCGATGGAGACGACGGCGACGAGCGGCGTCGTCGCGAACAGCCAGTTGTCATTCGTCGAATAGCGCGAGCCGTGATGATGCACTTTGTATACATCCACGTGCCCGACTGCCGGACCGACGACGGACTCGACATCCGCCGGGTAGCTCGGGGATCCCGTGAGATCGCCCCCGATGACCTCGCTGAAGGTGCCGTACGCGATGCGATACACGACGCACTTCGCGTTCTCGTCGCTGCCTGTGACGGGGTAGACGCCCGCGCCGTTCAGGTCGACGCACGTGATGCGGACCGGCACGGGTGACCCTTCGTCCAGCGTGATCACCTGTCCCTTCTCGATCGTACGGCGCGTGGCGCCCACGGCGCTCACGTATGAGGCGTAGGTCTGCGTTGTATACGCATACGCGCGATCGTACGCGGCGGTGCGGATCGTGATGCCCGTGGCGGCGAGATCGTCCACGCATCCGATGTGATCGGCGTGATAATGCGACGCGAAGTGATAGTCCACGGACGTGATCCCGAGCCCCTGCAGAGCGGAGAGGACCCGGTTGCACTCGAGATACGTGCCGCTGTCGAAGAGCGCCGTCTGGCCCTGCGGCGAGATGAGCAGTGCGCCGTCGCCCTGACCGACGTCCAGGTGGAGCACTTGCAGGTGACCGTTGCCCAGGGCGTGCGCTGTGTGCGCGGCGAGCGTGAACGCCAGTGCGAGCGCCAGCTCAGACGCGCACGCCGGCCGCGCCGCGCGGGGAATTCGCAAGCGAGTCATCGACACCTCGGGGTTCGGGGTGAGGCGCCGGGTCTCCGTGCGGGGAGACGCCGGCGACGTCCGTGCAGACTACATCATCGCTGCAGCCCATACCTCCGGGGCAATTGACAGCCACAGGGTCGAGGTTCACGGTTCGTTTGTAGCACCCGCTGTGGACCGAAGAACGACGAGGGGCACGAGGTGTCGTCCGCTGGCAGAGTCTTTGTCGCACAGCAAGAAATGGCGGGGAGCCGCGCTCCGGAGCTGGTCAGCGGCGTGCTTCTGCGCGCGAACGCCCCCAAAGGAGATGTGCCGGGACCATGAAGAAACTGCTTCCGGTGTCGCTCAGTCTTGTCTGTGTCGCGGGTGCGGCACTCGCCGGCAACAATGCTGGCACGACTGCCTACTTGTCCTGGGCGTCCGGCAACCACACGACGACCAACACAGCGCCGGCACCCGCGAACAACCTGTTCATACGTCTTGAGCGAACGGCACCAATGGAATTCAAGGGCGTTGAGCTCGACCTCATTTGGACCCCGGCGACTTCATTCGACAACGTCGGCTGCTACACGCGGCTGGGGACGTTTTTCCAGCATTCAAGCACGTGCACAACGAGCGGTTACCTGTTCCGGGGTTCGGTCGTCCCCGTCACCACGATCGACGATCCCAATCACTATCACATGACTGCGTCGGCTGACCTGTGGTCTGCCTGCACTCAGGGAAATGCTTGCCGCATCCAGTTCGAGACCGACCTCTGCGTGGACTACGGCTACTCATCCAACGCGGGCTGCTTCACCCTTGACGAGTGTATTCTGCGGGACGGCAACGATTCACTCGACATCGCAATGATCGGAGGCCCGATCGCGACGGTCGACGGTGGTGGTGGACTCTGCCCGAACATGCCGCCTGTAATCAGCTCCGTCCTCGACACCATTGTGATCGCCTTGCAGCCTCTCGCTATCGCGCCAGTCGCGAGCGATCCCGACAACGACGCGCTCTCTTGGTCCGGGGCGAGCCTCCCAGTGGGCGCGCTCGTCGACTCTGCAACTGGCGTCTTGACGTGGACCCCGCAAGTCGATCAGGTCGGCACACACGCGGGCATTGTGTTGATCGCGAACGACGGGAACGGCGGCACCGCCTCGAGCAGCTTCTCGATCATTGTGTTGCGGCTCCCACCACCGTTCCAACTCGTGTGGGGCACGCCTGGCCCACAGAAGTGGAACGTGGAGGCTCCTTCCTCCGTGGCGATGGCTCCGGACGGCACACTGTACGTGGCGGACACGGGGCATCATCGCGTGCAGCAGACGACGGTATATGGATCGTACCTGTTCGGATGGGGCGTGCTCGGCTCGGGCCAGGGACAATTCAACACGCCGAAAGGTCTCGCGGTTGATGCGGCGGGCAACGTCTACGTCGCCGACACGTTCAACAACCGCGTGCAGTCCTTCACGAGCACGGGACAGTTCGTGACCGCGTGGGGATCGTTCGGCAGTGGCAGCGGCCAGTTCAAGAGCCCCACGGGGATCGCCGTCGATGCGAACGGCGACGTCTTCGTCGTCGATCAGCAGAATGCGCGCGTGCAGAAGTTCACGAGCGCGGGCGCGTTCCTCGCGGCGTGGGGCACGTTCGGCTCTGGAGCCTCGCAGTTCAATTCGCCATCCGGGATCGCCGTCGCACCCGACGGGAGTGTGTTCGTCACGGACACGGGCAACAACCGCGTGCAGCACTTCACGACCACGGGCGCGTATCTCGGATCCTGGGGCACGTACGGCACCGGATTCAGTCACCTCGACGCACCGTCCGGCATCACGGTCGACACGAGCGGCACGGTGTACGTGGCGGACACGAACAACCAGCGCGTGCAAGCGTTCACTTCGACCGGCACGGTTGTGACGGCGTGGGGTGCGTACGGCGCAACGAATGGACTGTTTGCATTCCCGGCGGGTGTGACGACGGATCCTGCAGGCAACGTCTACGTCGCGGATACGCAGAACAACCGCGTGCAGAAGTTTGGGGCAACGCCGTCGGCAGTCGCGCCGCCGCCCGATCCATCTGAGAGTGCGATCGACAACGCGCTCATGATCACCATTCGCCCTATGCCGCTGCGGAGCGGAGTGAGCGAGGCGTTCGTCACACTCCGCAGTCCGACGAATGCTTCGTGGTCGCTATTCGATGTGCGCGGGCGACGCTACGCGGCAGGCGTGCTCGGTGCCCGTTCGACAGGAGTCACAGCGATTCCGCTTCCGGCGCAGCTGCCTCCTGGCGTGTTCGTGCTCTCCGTGCAGGCAGGGGCGTCATCGAGTCGGCGTGTGTTCGTCGTGGAGCGGTAACGCAATCGGGAGGGTGCCATCGCTCGCGTTGCGACCGCGCAGTCGGGGCTGACACTCAAGTGGTAAGTGGGTGGAACAG
>CAZEPH010000351.1:0-3463 GCA_964514075.1 uncultured bacterium
GGCACGCGGAGGATGCCGAGGTCGTGCAGGCCCTGCGTCAGGATGCGCATCGCGACGCGGTTCGGTTCGAGGAAGTCCACGCCGGGGCGCACCGCGCGGATCGCCGCGTCCTGCGCGCGGTACACGAGCGTGTAGATCGCGCGTTGCGCGTCGCTGAAGCGGCCGGAGAGCGGGATCGTGCGCGTGATGTCGGCGGTGTAGAGCGACTCCGCCTCCACGCCCGCGTCGAGCAGCATGAGATCGCCCGCGCGCAACGCGCCGTCGTTGCGGTTCCAGTGCAGCGTGCACGCGTGCGCGCCGGAGGCCGCGATGGTGTGATAGCCGACGTCGTTGCCGTCGACGCGCGCGCGCAGGTGGAACACACCCTCCACGTAGCGCTCGCTCGTGGCGTGCGGGAGCGCGCGGATCACGTCGTCGAACCCGCGGTACGTCGCGTCGACCGCTCTCTGCAGTTCGGCGACCTCGACGCCGTCTTTGATCAAACGCATTTCGCTCAGAGCCACGGCGAACGCGTCGTCGCCGTCGTGCGCGCGGAGTGCGACGTCTACGTCCACATCGTAGCCGCGCAGCACGCGCGACTGTGCGTGCAGGCGCGCGGCGTCCGCGAGCCAGGCCGCGAGGTCCCCGAGCGGGCGGCACTCGTCCACGCCGAAGCGCACCCGGCTCTTTTCCACGCCGAGTCGTCGCCCCGCCCAGAACTCGCCCTTCACGCGATCGGTGAAGAACGTGATGTCGTCGCGCCCCGTGCGCTCGACGAAGAGCACACTCCGGTGCGCGGTGCCGCTCGGCACGAGTGCGAGAACGCAGTCCGGTTCCACGTTGCCGGTGAGGTAGAAGAAGTCGCTCGACGGGCGGAACGGGTAGTGCGTGTCATTCGAGCGGACCTTGAAGCGCCCCGTCGGGACGAGCAGCAACTCGCCGGGATACATCGCCGACACCTGCGCACGCCGCGCGGCGTAGGTCTCGGAGTGCTCCACAGGCGCAGGCGGCGGCGCATCGTCACGCGCCCAGTCACGGAGCATGAAGTCGCACAGCGCAGGCGGTGTGGCGGGATCGTAGTTGGTGCGCGTCTCCTCGCTCGAAGCGGGGGGAGGCGCGAGGTCGGGCGCGTGTTCGCGCGGGGGCGTCGTGCTCATGCGCCGAGCATAGGAGAGCCGGAGGCGGAACGCTAGCCGGTTAGCGCCGGTACAGCGCTTTCACCGCGCCCCATGTGACGGGCTCGACCGGTTGCTGTGAGGGACCGAACGCGACGTGGTCGAACGCGTAACCGTCGTGTTGCGCCATCGAAATGTCGACGGAGCCGATGTCAAAGTCCCCCGAGTCCGCGGTAATCACCACGTACCCTTGGCGTCCGGAACCCAGCGCGAACCCACCCATCGTGGAGAGCGTCGCGACTTGCAGCCCATTCACGAGAAGAGGATGACTGATTTGCATCTGCTGGATGCTGAATCCGACCTTGCGCACGCCGAGGGGAAAGCCGAATCGGATGTCCCGCCACACGGTGGCGTCCGTGTACAGCCCGGACATGTTGTTCACCGTGTTGAGAATCACATTCGAACCGTCCCACGGGCCGCTCACGAACGCGGCGCCGAAGGGATCGTCCGTCGACGGGTTGAACGTGGTGGCGAGTGTGTCGGTGGCCGGCTCAGCGTACGACCCGTCATCTTCCGCGATGCGAACCGTGAGTCCCGTGGCGAGCAAGACGTCTTCGAAGCCCTCGATCGTGCAGTCGGCGACGCCGAGAGTCGCATCACTCGCCTGCCACAACGACGAACCGAAGAACGTGACCGTGTACGCGGCGGCGGGGAGTGCAGGAGCAGTCGACAACACTGCGGCAAGAAACGCGTATCGCATGCGGCGCATGGTAGGCCTCCATCATCGGGGGGGACGGGGAGACCCGGCGATCATAGACACGCACTCATGGGTGATCAACGGATTCCGCGCCGCGGCGGCTAGATGTTGTAGCGGAAGTCCGGACGGCACTCCGCAGATGCGGCGCGCGGGCACGTCGCACATGCTTCGTCGAGTTGGTCGTACACGTACGACAGCCCCTTTTGCGTGGCGGTCAAGCGCACCGGCTGCTCCAAGAAGATGCGCTCGGTCCCGAGCCGATCCACGATGCCGCCGCGCTCGAGCGCGCCGTACAGGTCGGGGCGCACACCGACCAGCACTACCTTCACCCCGCGCTCTTCGATCTCGCGCAGGTGCTCGTCGAGCGTGTGCATGCCCACCGCGTCGGGGTTTCGCACGCGCTTCACACGCAGCACGATGAACCGCGTCTGGTCCGTGATGCGATCCAGCACCGTATCGAGCATCTTCTCCAGCGTGCCCACCGCACCGAAGAACAGCTCGCCTTCCAGCCCGAAGATCATGATGCGCTCGCACGGCGTGTCGTCGGGACCGCGCTCGGCGATCACGCCGTCATGGCCGATCACGAACTCCGTGGCGAGCATGCGCCCCGCGCGCGGTACCGTGAGCAGGAACGACATGAACACGCCGATCAATACGCAGAACTCGATGCTGATGAAGATCGCGCTGAGCGATGTCGCCGCGATGATCGCCTTGTCGAAACGCGTCACGCGCAGGTGAAACGCGAGCGCGGCCCAATCCACCATCTTCCACGCGGACACGATGAGGATGCCGGCCATCGCGGACTTCGGAATGAAGCGCGCGTACGGCGCGAGCAGCATCATGATGCCCGCCACCGCCGCGGCGGAGATCACGCCGGACCATTGCGTGACGCCTCCCGCCTGCTGGTTGATCGAGGAGCGCGTGAGCGATCCCGAGCCGGGGAAACACTGGAAGAACGACCCGGTCAGGTTCGCCAACCCCTCGGACAAGCATTGCTGGTTGATGTCCAGGCGCTGGCGGGTTTGCGCGGCGATCGCCTTGGCCATCGCCACCGCTTCGAGCAATCCAAGCGTTGCGATCGCGAGAGCGCTCGTGGCGAGATGCCGCATGTGAGGTGAGGCGAGGTCCGGCACGGCGAACGACGGGAGCTTCGCGGGGATGTCGCCGACGACCTTCACGCCGCGCGCGTTGAGGTCGAGTGCAGCGCTGACCGCGGCCATGATCGCCACCGTGAGAAGGAGGTCCGGCAGGAGCACCCAGCCCGTGCGCTTCTTCCACCAGCGCAACGCGAGCACGGCCGCGATCGCCGCCGCGCCCACGGCGAGGGTCGGCATGTGCACCGGCCCGCCCTGCGTCATCGACAACCAAAAGCGCACAGGGAACGCGTCGTGCGGTCCACCCATCGCCTTCAGACCGAACAGGTTCTTCATTTGATCGAGCACGAGCAGCGTGCCCGCGCCGAGTGTGAAGCCCACGATCACCGAGTGCGAGATGTAGCGGGACAGATCACCGAGACGCAGCAGCGTGATCGCGACCTGAATGCTCCCGACGAGAAACGACATGAGAATCGCGGCGGTGAGCCGGTACTCGGGCGGGAGGATGATGATCGAAC
>CAZEPH010000352.1:0-3455 GCA_964514075.1 uncultured bacterium
GCACGGTTTGGCGTTCCGCCAGTGTCCGCGCCCGCACTGCGCGCAGTGGATCGGCGGCTCCGCGCGCAGCTCCGTTCCGCAATACGCGCAAAAGCGAACGAGTGAGGGAATCACACGACCTTCGCGCGCTCGCCGGCGAACCACTCGCGCAGCCACTCCTCGTCGAACGCCGCGGCCAGCGCGTCGGCGTGCTGGAGTGCGGCCGCGTGTGCGGCATCATTGCCGAGGCCGCGCTCCGCGCGCGCGAGCGTGAGCGAGAGAAAAGCCTCGTCCACGTTCTCCTCGCCGTGCTGCGCGATGGTGGCGAGACCGCGCTCCGCAGAGGCCTTCGCCTCGTCGTAGCGCGTGAGCGCGTTGCACACGAGCGCGAGGAGATAGTCCGCACGCTCATCGTTCTCCCACGTGCCCGCGCGCACCCAGAAGCGCCGCGCAACGTGCGCGCCGCGCAGCATCAGCGCGCTCTCCGCGGCGCTGCGGTCGGTCCACTCGAGCATCGACGACGTCACGTTGTTGCACCCCACCGCGATCGCGCGCGCGGCGGAGTCCAGAGGGATCTCGTCGTCTTCCGCTGCGTCGAGCACCGCGCTGAACAGGTGCATGGCTTCCTCGCGGCGCTTCTCCGCGACGAGTGCTTGTGTGTGCGCGCACCGTGTACGCAGGAGAAAGGCCATCGCATCGGTCGGTGCGAGCGCAGCGCCGCGCAATTCCGCACGCATCGCTCCGGCGCCGTCGCCCGCGAGATCTCGTGCAACGACCAACTGCGCCACGGTCGCCTGGAGCGCGCCGTTGCGCGGCAAGGCGTCGACGATGCGTGTGAGCAAGCGCGCCGCGCGCGCGTAGTCGTGCAGGTTCTCGCCGATCGCGTGCACGATGAGCGAGGCGATCGTCCCCGCGCGTTCCGCCGTGTCAACCGCGGCCGCGTGCTCTTCGAGCAACCGTGCGGTGGGTTCGGGCTGTGCATCGTGTTCGGCGCGCACGCGCGCAAGCAATTCGTCGAATGTCATGTCGCTCTCCGTTGAGTCTGTGTGGCGGTGAACGCTGTCCACGTTACAATCGCTCCGATCACCACAAGGGCCGTCACCGTGACGCTTGCGTACCACGCGCCCACGTGCGTGGTCAGATACTCTTCGTTCAACATGGCGTAGGTCACGTTAGCTGCGACCATGCCCAGGAGACCGAACCGGGCGAGAACGCACGCCAGTACCGCGACCTTGAGAAGGCTGATCCACCAGTGGCCGAGCGGCGCGCTGAGATTCCAGAAGACGGTCGAGATGCCCATCCACAGCGCCCACGCGATCCACTTCCGGCGTCCCGTCGCCTGGCTCAGAAGCGCCAGCCAGAGAATCGCCAGCATGGGCGAGAGCATCCCGATGTTCAGGGCTCGGAGGATCACGGCAACGGCGATGCGGCCGCCGATACCTGCCGCTTGATAGTCGCCGTACGGCGTCGTGTGGAAGTAGAGCCCGGATGCTTCGCCCAGAACGACCATGAGGACTCCGCCCAGCACGCCCAGTAACACATCGCGACCCACGAGCCGATCGCGCAGGCGACCGTTCAGCGCGCGCGTCCACGACACGAGCCAGTCGGGATGACCTCGCCGAACGATCGGTTCGAGCGCCACGTACGCCGTCCCTTGCAACACGGCGAAGAACCCGCTGATGAGCAGCCCGATCATCATGAGGGAACCGGGCCACGCGGTCGTCGGAACGGCGAAGAGTCCGAATCCGAGCCAGCCGAGGACGAACGTCAGAATCGAGAGTCGCGTCGCACCGTTGACGTCCGCGCGGCCCGCCAGCAGGTTACGACGGGCGTACACGAGGAGAACGAGACCGAGGACGAGAGGCATCAGGCTGATGAGCGTTGCGACGATCATCTGCGTGTGCGACGGCGTTGGAATGACCGCGGGACTGCCGACGACGAAGAAGGTCACGCGACCGCGGTACGCACTCGCGTCGACGCGCTGCGCCCCCTCGCGCGCGGGGATCGTCCACGCGGCACACGTATCGGACGGGAGAAACGGAGCACGCGGAGACGCGGGACGCGCAGCGGTCGCATTGAGACCCGCTGCCTCGAAGAACGGCCGGTAGTCCGGCGACGTGCGCGCCAGCGAATCCGTACCTGCGGCGGGCACATGACGAAACTCGATCAAGCGACCACGCAGGTCGAGTCGCAGAGACAACTCGCCCGGCGTCTCCAACGCGGGCAGGTGAAACACGGGGTACCCTTGCAGGGACCGCTCTTCGATCACGTTGGGAATAGGGAGTGGAGATCGTCTGTACCACATACACAGGCTGTCCGCGCCGGCGGCCGGCGCCGCGCGCATCAATCCGCCTCTGACCGCATCGCCGTCGCGCGCGAGACCCAGCGTGCGCACGAACTCCGTGGCGCGATCGCGCAGGACCGCATACGGCTTGTCGTCCGACGTGAAGGGTAGACCGCGCCGCTCCGACAGAATCAGCGTGGCCATGAGACCGGCCGCGATGCACAGAACGACGCCCAGTGCAGCGAACCACTTGAGACCGCCCGCACCGCCGGATGCCGCGACCATCTCCGGCGAGGGCGTCTCTCCCGCGGCAAGAGCGGCCATCACCGGATCGCCGCCCGGCAGCGCACTCGAGACGTGGAGCGCGGACGCGGGGCGCATGGTCGGGTCGGTTTCCAGGCAGCGCATGATCGCGCTCTCGACGAGCGAATCGAGCGTGCGCACGTGACTCGCAGGGGTGGTGATGCGCGTGTCCGATGCGCGCAGCGCGGACTCGAACGCGCGACGCCCCGTAAACAACTCGTACAGCACGAGGCCCAGCGCGTAGAGGTCGCTGCGCACGGTGACGTCGCGTCCATCGAGTTGCTCGGGCGCCATGTAGGCGGGCGTGCCCGAGCGCATCGCGTCGGGTGTGAGCGTGTCACTCAACGCGGCGAGGCCGAAGTCCGCGATGCGCACGCGGCCGCGCCCGTCGATCATCACGTTGCTCGGTTTGAGGTCGCGGTGCAGCACGCCTTGGTCATGGATCGCCGCGAGGCCCGCACACAACTCGCGCGCGATCTGCACCCCGCGTTCTTCCGGCAGGCGCCCGATGCGACGAAGCAGTGACGCGAGATCTTCGCCGTCGACGTACTCCATCGCCACGTAGTGTGCGCCGTCCGTTTCGCCCACATCCCACACGCGACACACGTTGGGGTGCGACACGTGGCGCGCGAGCTTGACCTCGTCGAGGAGCATCGCAAGGCGCGCGGGATCGTTCTCCAGCTCACGGCTGAGGAACTTGAGCGCCACCGGCACGCCGAGTTTGAGATCGTCCGCACGATACACTTCGCCCATGCCGCCGCGTCCCAGCGGGGCGACGATGCGGAACCGCTTGTCGAGAATCGTGCCCGGGAGAAAGCGCGGTGCGCCCTGGGGAGTGCGCGGCGGTGGGGTGGACGCGCCGCGCATGTCTTGCGTGTGATCCATTGTG
>CAZEPH010000353.1:0-3449 GCA_964514075.1 uncultured bacterium
GGTCTGATACAGGTGCACACGCGCCCAGTCGATCCGCTCGCGCGTGGGCGGCGCGGCCAGCGCAGCGTAGAGATCGCGCGGGGTGCTCCCCCCGGCAAGGGCCAGGTGCGCGGCGCCGCGCGCGGAGAGCGCCTCGTCCACCGCGCGCACGACGTGCTCCGCGGCCTCGTGCGTGGCCCTCGAGTGATCGGGCAGCACGACCACACGTGCGTGCGTGGTCATCGCCGTTTTTTCTTTGAGGTCTTCTTCGGCGACTTCTTCGGTGTGTGTGCGGTCGACTTCCGCGTCGTGGGCGTGCGGTGCACGTTCGTCGCGGCGCGCGGCGTCCACTTCGGCGCGAGCGCGAGGACCGCCGCCACTTTCGTCGAGTCGTTCGGGAAGAGCCCGGCGGGCACGAGCCGCGGCACGAGCTGCGACCACCGTTTGTCCCGGGTGAACACGCGCCGGAACAAGGGGGCGGCTTCCTCCTCTTTGCCGCTCGTGTAGAGCGACACCGCGGACCAGAAGATCAACTCGTTGTTTTCGGGGGCGAGAAGCATCGCGTCGCTGTAGGCGCGTGCGGCGTCGTCGAGGCGGCCCGCGGCGGTGAGGTTGTCCCCGTCGGTGCAGCGATTGTAGGCCCGCGCGAGTTGCACGAGACGGCGGAGTTCGGTCAGCGGCTGCGGATCGTCCTCCACGCGTAGATCGAAGATGCGGTCCGCCCACGGCTGTCCGCTCGCCCGTCCCCGCACAACCAGCAGCGCAGCGGACTGCTGCCCGCGGATATCTCCTCCGGCCGCCTGCGCCGCATCGAGGGCCGCGAGCAAACGGTCCGCGAGATCCCCGTTCGCCGCACGATACGCGTCAGCCATCGCGTTCCACACGCGGCCGTTTGCCATGAGATTCGCCTGGCAGGCGAATCCGTCTCCGACGACCTGCCCCGCGTCCGGAATGCACTGCGCGCCCGTGTGCGCCTGCGCGCGTCCCTGTGCGTCGATCATGCCGACCTGCCGCACGTTCGCGAGCGAATCGGCGCGCAGGAGGGAATCGAGCGCCGCGGGCGCACTAAGACCCGCCCGCATGAGAGCGAGCCCCTGCGGTCCGTACGCCACCTCCACGATGCTCTGGGTGGCGACCGCGCCCACGCCCGCCTCCGCCCACGGCACGACGGCGCCCACGCCGAAGTAGTGCGACTGGACCGCCACGCCGATGTCTCCCGTTACGGAGTCGCGCGCCACGATCGAATACGTGTGCACGGGACGTCCGACGGGAGTCGTCGCGAGGCAGGCGGCGGTCACGAGAACGGAGAGTGGCGTCATCTACTATGCGTCCTCTTCCACGCGGCCGGTCGCGCCGAGCGCGCGCATGAGATCGTGCGCCGCCGCGAGCGCGTCGCGATACGCGGGATCCTGCGTCGACCGGACGACGGCAGTGTGCAGGAGCGTCGCGACGCTCTGAGGCGGCGCGTGTAACGTGCGCGGCACGGGACACGTGCCCTCGTGGGCGACGCTCGCTTCCACGGTGGCTCCGTCGGGGGCGCGCCGCACGAGATACACGCCCGGGGTCGCGCCTGCGATGCGCAGCGCGATGTCCTGCACGGGCTGATCCACGACGGCGGTCAACGCTTCGCGAAACGCGATCGCGCACTCCTGCGCCGCTCCGCGTGCGATGACGGAGCGCTCGCGCGCGCGGGGGTCCGCCGATACGCTCCACTGCAACCGCGAGATGATCCAGCCGACGAGCAGGAGCGCGGAGGCTGACACCGCCGGCCGCCCCGTCACGCTCACGTGCGCGATGTTCTCGATCGCCGCGCGCGCCTCGGGCCCGTCGAACAGCTCCGCCACGAGGCGGCGCCACGGAAACGTGCGCAACCACGTCAGGTCCACGACACGCGCGCGCCGCTCGGCGAGGCCCGCCGCGTTCATCCAATGCAGCGCGCCGTAACCGGAGAGGAACTGTGCGCTGTCGATGACGATGTGATCCGCCGCGTCCAGCACCGGCGCGAGATGCGCGAGGTCGCCGTGTCCCGCCCCGACGCACCAGACCGTGACGGGCAGATCGCTCACGAGAAGTCCGAGTATCGTCGCGGACACGTGCGCGGTTGCGGCACCGCGCGCGGAGAGGCGGATCACCTCGCTGCACATCTGCCGCCCGCCGGACTCGGGCAAACGGCACGCCGCGGAGAACGACGCATCGATGCCGCCGCGCCCGGGTGTGTCGTCGAGACACACCACGATGGAGCGCGCGGGGTATTCGCCGCTCCACTCCATCAGCACGTCGTGCACGCGCGCCACATCCGCGTCCGGCGCGACGAGCGCGACCACGGTGCCCATGCACGCGCGCGTGACCGGCGTGCCGCCGCCGCGGCGCGTTTCGAGCGCAGCGTGCTCCCACGTCGCGGTGAGGGCTCGTTCGATCTCCGCTGCATCCGGCGCGACGAACTGATCGTCGACGAGCCGCTCGATCGTCACAGCCGTCTCCAGGCGCGCGACGAGCGCGTCATGAGCGCGTCCGCTTCCGGCGGTCCCCAGGTGCCTGCCGGATAGGTCGCAAGAGCGGACTGCGGACCCACCGCCCAGCCGTCGAGAATGCCGGTCGTGTACTCCCACGCGGCTTCCACCTCATCGCGGCGCGTGTAGAGCGTCGAGTCGCCGAGCAGCGCATCGAGCAGCAGCCGCTCGTACGCATCGGGCGGCGACTCGCCGAAGGACGCGCCGTAGCGAAAGTCCATGTTCACCGACTGAATGCGGATGGATGGCCCCGGCACCTTCGCCCCGAACTTGAGCGTGATCCCCTCGTCGGGCTGAATGCGCAGCGCGAGCACCGACGGCCCCGGCACCTCGGCCCCCGCGCGTGAGAAGATCGCGAGCGGGGCCTGCTTGAACGTGATCGCGATCTCGGTGACGCGCTTCGCGAGACGCTTCCCCGCGCGCAGGTAGAACGGCACGCCCGCCCACCGCCACGAGTCCACGTACATCTCCGCGGCGACGAACGTCTCGGTCACCGAGTGCGCGTCGACGCCGGCTTCTTCGCGATACGCGGGCGCGTCGCCGCCGTGCACGCTGCCGCGCGCGTACTGCCCGCGGACGACGTACCGGTCCACGTCGTCGGCCGTGAGCGGCCGCAGCGCGCGCAGCACCTTCACCTTTTCGTTGCGCACCGCTTCCGCCTCGAACGCGACGGGGGGCTCCATGGCCGTCATCGCGAGCAGCTGCAGCATGTGGTTCTGCACGATGTCGCGGAGAATCCCCGCGTGCTCGAAGTACGCGGCGCGTCCCTCCACGCCGATCGACTCCGCCACGGTGATCTGCACGTTGTCCACGTAGCGGCGATTCCACACGGGTTCGAACACCCCGTTTGCGAAGCGCAGGACGAGGATGTTTTGCACCGTCTCTTTCCCGAGGTAGTGATCGATGCGGTAGATCTGATCCTCGGCGAACGCCGTCGCGAGCTGTCCGTTCAATTCACGC